>NZ_JBSFRT010000024.1:0-90209 GCF_053589375.1 Rhodococcus sp. NPDC003348 | reverse complement strand
GGCGTGTTCGTCGGCTCCGGGATCTTCAAGTCCGGCAACCCGGCCGAGCGGGCCGCGGCGATCGTGAAGGCCACCACCTTCTACGACGACCCGGACGTGCTCGCGAAGGTCTCGCGTGGTCTGGGTGAGGCGATGGTCGGCATCAACGTCGACGAGATCCCGCAGCCGCACCGGCTCGCCGAGCGTGGTTGGTGACCCACCACCGCTGACCATGCACGGCCCCGCATCCACGATGCGGGGCCGTCGCGTTGTTACGTTGAGCACCGCCGGAAGGGGAACGACATGTCGTCGATCGAAGAGATTCTCGAACTCGAACAGCTCGAGAAGGACATCTTCCGCGGGATCGTCGCCGAGACCATGCTGACCCGAACGTTCGGCGGTCAGGTCGCCGGGCAGGCACTGGTGTCCGCGGTGCGCACCGTCGACCCGGAGTTCCGGGTGCATTCGTTGCACGGGTACTTCCTGCGGCCGGGCAACCCGACCATCCCGGCGGTCTTCCTCGTGGACCGGATCCGTGACGGCCGGTCGTTCTGCACCCGCCGGGTCACCGGTGTCCAGGACGGGCAGGCGATCTTCACGATGTCCGCGTCGTTCCACGTCGGCGACGTCGGCATCGAGCACGGGGACCGGATGCCGCCCGTGCCCGATCCCGAGGACCTGCCCGACACCGCGCTGTCGGCCGACGAGCTGTCGTGGGAGTTCCGGGAGTGGGCCGACTGGGATCTGCGGTTCGTTCCGCAGGAGGACATCGACCGTCGCCCGGGTGTGCCCGCGCAGCAGCAGGTGTGGTTCCGGTACCGCGGCACCCTGCCCGAGGATCCGGTCTTCCACATCTGCACGCTCGCGTACATGTCCGACATGACGCTGCTCGGGTCGGCACAGGTGCCGCACGCCGACGCCCGACTCCAGCAGGCCTCGCTCGACCACGCCCTGTGGTTCCTGCGTCCGTTCCGCGCCGACGAGTGGCTGCTCTACGACCAGTCCTCGCCGTCCGCGGGTTTCGGGCGGGCGCTGACCCAGGGCCGCATCTTCGACCGCTCGGGCACCATCGTCGCTGCCGTCGTGCAGGAGGGACTGACCCGCCTGCTGCGGGACTGACCCCGGTCACGCCGGCGCGAACTGCACGACGTGGTAGCCGATCCCGTGACCGAGCGGCGCCTCGGTGAGCTGCGAGAGCACTGTGGTGCCCTCGACCGGATGCCACCGACGCCATGGCGTCCAGGGACGGTCCGGCCATGCCGGTGGCCACCGACAGCTTGTGTCGGTCGGGTGGGGTTTCGGCGCCGCGGCGGGCCGGGGTGGCCGTGTGTTGACGCGTCGTCACCCCCCGTATCCTCTATCTGTGCAGCCCACCGCCCCGGATCCCCTGACCGTGACCGGTGACGTCCTGTACCGGGAGCGGATCGCGTGGCCCCGCGGTGCGGTCGTGACCGTCACCCTCGAGGACGTCTCGCGGATGGACGTGCCTGCCACCGTGCTGGCAACCCAGCGGATCACCGACGCGGCCGGTGTCCCGGTGCCCTTCACCCTGACCACGGACCGTGCCTCGATCGACGGACGGGCCCGGTTGGCGGTGCGGGCGCGCATCGACGTGGACGGCGAACTGCACTGGACCACCGACACCGCGCACCCGGTCCCCACGGCCGGTCCGGTCCCCGAGCAGCATCTGCTTCTGGTGGGTGTACGCCGCGCCTGAACACGTCCGGCGCGCAGGCGGCCGGCCCGACGACTCGAAAACCCTTTCCGGCAAATGAGATTGGAACAGTCATCAACACCGTGTACGCACCCGTGACCACGCCCGCCGAGGAACTCGCCGACCGACCGACGGTCGGCGTGCTGGCCCTGCAGGGTGACGTGCGTGAGCACCTCGCGGCGCTGCGTGCGTCGGGGGCCGACGCGATCACCGTCCGCCGCCGCGAGGAACTGGACGCGGTGGACGCGCTGGTCATCCCCGGCGGCGAGTCCACGACGATGAGCCGGCTGCTGGTGGTTTTCGACCTGCTCGAACCGCTCCGGGAACGACTGCGGGCGGGCATGCCCGCGTACGGGTCGTGCGCGGGCATGATCCTGCTGGCGTCCGAGGTGCTCGACACCCGGCCCGACGCCCACTGCCTGTCCGGCCTCGACATCACCGTGCGGCGCAACGCCTTCGGCCGCCAGGTCGATTCGTTCGAGGAGGACCTCGACGTGACGGGTGTCGAGGGGGAGCGGATGCGCGCAGTGTTCATCCGGGCGCCGTGGGTCGAACGGGTCGGCGAGGGTGTCGAGGTGCTTGCCACGGTGCCGGAGGGGCCCGCCGCGGGGCGGGTCGTCGCGGTGCGGCAGGGGGCGGTCCTGGCGACGTCCTTCCACCCCGAGGTCACCGGCGATCGGCGCATCCACGAACTGTTCGTGGGCATGGTTCGCCGGGCCAGGGCCGAGCGCGGGTAAACTGGCGCTACTGTGTGCTTCCCGCCGTGGCCGCCTCGCTGCTGCGGGCGCACCCAAACACACCGGGAAGAGGGAATTCACGTATGAGCGGCCATTCCAAATGGGCCACCACCAAGCACAAGAAGGCCGTGATCGACGCCAAGCGCGGTAAAGCCTTCGCGAAGCTGATCAAGAACATCGAGGTCGCCGCGCGCACCGGCGGTGGTGACCCGGCCGGAAACCCGACGCTGTACGACGCCATCCAGAAGGCGAAGAAGACCTCGGTCCCCAACGACAACATCGAGCGCGCCCGCAAGCGCGGTGCCGGTGAAGAGGCCGGCGGCGCCGACTGGCAGACCATCATGTACGAGGGTTACGGCCCGAACGGCGTCGCGGTGCTGATCGAGTGCCTCACCGACAACCGCAACCGCGCCGCCGGCGAGGTGCGCACCGCGATGACCCGCAACGGCGGCAACATGGCCGATCCGGGATCGGTGTCGTACCTGTTCACCCGCAAGGGTGTCGTCGTGCTGGACAAGGCCGGCCGCAGCGAGGACGAGATCCTCGAGGTCGTGCTGGAGGCCGGCGCGGAGGAGATCAACGACCTCGGCGAGCAGTTCGAGATCGTCGCCGAGGCCGGCGACCTGATCGCGGTGCGCACGGCCCTGGTCGACGCGGGGATCGACTACGACTCCGCCGACCCGGACTTCCGTGCCTCGGTCGAGGTGCCGGTCGACGTCGACGGCGCTCGCAAGGTGTTCAAGCTCGTCGACGCGCTCGAGGAGTCCGACGACGTGCAGAACGTCTACACCAACGTCGACGTCTCGGACGAGGTGCTCGCCGAACTCGACGCCTGAGCGGCACGCCCTCGTGCGGTTCCGTGACGGTCGGGACGTCCGCTGGAGTGTGCGGCGGCGATGGCTGCCCTGGCGCCGGCGGACGTCGGTCCCCGACTGGGGACCCGGCTTCGACGGCATCTCGCTCGGGGACGACCCGATCAGCGCCGTCATCGGCATCGTCCTGCTGGTCCTGATGCTGCCGGTGCTGGTCCTCGCGCTCGTGGTCGGCCTCGAGTTCCTGCTGTTGTTGCTGCTGCTGCCCGTGTGGGTGGTCGTACGCGTGCTGTTCGGCGTGCCGTGGATCGTCGTGGTTCGACGCGACGGAAAGGTCGTCCACGAGGAGGCGGTCCGCGGCTGGGGGGCGTCGACGGCCCGGATCGAGGCCATCGCCGCCCAGCTCCGCGACGGTCGTGACCTGGCCGCGATCCGATCGAACAGATGACCGGCGCCGGCCGGGGCCGTGTTGGTCCCGGCCGGTGTCGGTGCACGCGCCTATACTCTCGAACAGCTGTTCGCAAGATGTCGAGAGGTGGGCGCGTGCGTGTCTTCGGAGTGGACCCCGGACTGACCCGGTGCGGGTTCGGGGTGGTCGACGCGGGCCGCGGGCGCGAGGTCGTGCCGGTCGCGGTGGACGTCGTCCGCACTCCCGTCGACATGGACCTCGCGAACCGGTTGCTGCTGGTCGCCGACGCCGCCGAGCGGTGGCTGGACGAGTACCGTCCGACGGTCGTCGCGGTCGAACGGGTCTTCTCGCAGCACAACGTGCGCACCGCGATGGGCACCGCACAGGCCGGTGGCGTGGTCGCGCTGGCGGCCGCGCGGCGCGGCATCGACGTCTGTTTCCACACTCCGAGCCAGGTCAAGTCCGCCGTCACCGGCAACGGCGCCGCGGACAAGAAGCAGGTCACCGCGATGGTCACCAAGATCCTCGGGCTGGCGACCGCGCCGAAACCCGCCGATGCCGCCGACGCCCTCGCGCTGGCGATCTGTCACTGTTGGCGGGCGCCGATGCTGTCGAGGATGGCGCAGGCGGAGGCCGCGGCGGCCGAGCAGCGCAAGCGCTACGAGGCCCGGCTGGCGCAGGAGAGAAAGTCCCGGATGGAGAAGGCAGGTTCGAGATGATCGCGTCGGTGCGCGGTGAGGTGCTCGAGATCGCGCTCGATCACGTGGTGATCGAGGCGGCGGGTGTCGGTTACCGCCTGAACGCGACCCCGGCGACGCTCGCGACGCTGCAGCGCGGTGCCGAGGCACGGCTGGTGGCGGCGATGATCGTCCGCGAGGACTCGATGACGCTGTACGGCTTCCACGACACCGAGTCCCGCGACCTGTTCGGGTTGCTGCAGACGGTGTCGGGTGTCGGGCCGCGGTTGGCAATGGCGATCCTCGCGGTCCTCGAGCCGGAGGCGCTGCGCAAGGCGCTCGCCGAGGGCAACGTCTCCGCGCTGACCCGGGTTCCGGGGATCGGCAAGCGCGGCGCGGAGCGGATGGTCGTCGAACTGCGTGACAAGGTCGAGGCGGTTCCCGCGGGCCCGGGGTCGCCCGTGGCCGCCGCAGCGGCGGGGCCGATCCGGGACCAGATCGTCGAGGCGCTGGTCGGGCTCGGCTTCCCCCTCAAGCAGGCCGAACCGGCCACCGATTCGGTGCTCGCCGCCGACCCCGAAGCGGACACCTCGCGTGCCCTGCGGTCCGCCCTGGCCCTGCTGGGTAAGACCCGGTGACCGAGCGCCGGGCGTTCGAGGACGGGGACACCGTCGACCCCGCCGAGTCGCCGGTCTCGGCGGAGCTGGTCAGTGGTGACGGGGACATCGAGGCGAGTCTGCGGCCCACCTCTCTCGAGGACTTCATCGGCCAGCCGAGGGTCCGCGAACAGCTGCAACTGGTGCTGGCCGGCGCGAAGTTGCGCGGCGGCACGCCCGACCACATCCTGCTGTCCGGTCCGCCCGGACTCGGCAAGACGTCGATGGCGATGATCATCGCCGCGGAGCTGGGCACCTCGCTGCGACTGACCTCGGGACCCGCGCTCGAGCGGGCCGGTGACCTGGCTGCGATGCTGAGCAACCTCGTCGAGGGCGACGTGCTGTTCATCGACGAGATCCACCGCATCGCGCGTCCCGCCGAGGAGATGTTGTACCTGGCGATGGAGGACTTCCGCGTCGACGTCGTCGTCGGCAAGGGACCGGGAGCGACGTCGATTCCGCTCGAGGTCGCGCCGTTCACGCTCGTCGGCGCGACGACGCGGTCCGGCGCGCTGACCGGGCCGCTGCGGGACCGGTTCGGTTTCACCGCCCACATGGACTTCTACGATCCGCCCGAACTGCAGCGAATCCTGTTGCGGTCAGCGGGAATTCTCGGTGTCCGGCTCGGCGAGGAGGCGAGCGCGGAGATCGCGGGCCGGTCGCGCGGCACCCCGCGAATCGCGAACCGACTGTTGCGTCGCGTGCGGGACTTCGCGGAGGTTCGTGCCGACGGCGTGATCACCCGCGACATCGCACGGGCCGCGCTCGCGGTCTACGACGTCGACCAGCTCGGCCTCGACCGCCTCGACCGGGCGGTGCTCAGCGCGCTGGTCCGCAGCTTCGGTGGTGGCCCGGTCGGAGTGTCGACGCTGGCCGTCGCGGTCGGGGAGGAGCCCAGCACCGTGGAGGAGGTGTGCGAGCCGTTCCTGGTGCGGGCGGGCATGGTCGCGCGCACCCCGCGGGGCCGCATCGCGACCGCCGCCGCCTGGCAGCAGCTCGGAATGACGCCGCCGCCGGACGCCGCGACGGGCGGAATAGATGTACGTGTCAACGAACCGCAGCAGGGTGTGTGGGAGTGATGGCACACTGGTGTACTGCGCCGGTCCGCACGGGACCGGTCGTGTCGACAACCCTCAAGGACTGACTTCAACGATGGAATTGCTGTTTCCGCTCCTGATCCTCGTTCTGCTGGTGCCGATGTTTCTGGGCATCCGGCGTCAGAAGAAGGAGATGGCGAAGACCGCTGATCTGCAGGATTCGCTGAAGGTCGGCGACCGCATCATGACCACGGCGGGCCTGCACGGCACCGTGGCCGCGCTCGGCGACACGACCGTCGAGCTGGAGATCGCACCGGGCGTCGTGACGACCTGGTCGCGCCTCGTGGTTCGCGAGCTCGTCACCGAGGACACCCACACCGATTCCGATGTCGTGGATTCCGATGTCGTGGACTCGCCCGTGCAGGACGAGACCCCCGAGCAGACCCAGCGTCGCCTCGACCAGGACTGACCTGATCGCCTCCGCTGCCGAGTGAGCACACTCGGCAGCGGTCGCGTGCGGGGCGGGTTGCGCGGACACGGCCACTGCGACCAGTCCGCACTGAGCACTAGGAGAACTACGGATCGTGGCATCACCCAGCGGAGCCGTACGGCCTGCGCGTTCGCTCGTGATCTTCGGGCTGATCGTCGCCGCCCTGTACGCGCTCGTCTTCTTCACCGGGGACAAGTCCCCGACCCCGAAGCTCGGCATCGACCTGCAGGGCGGAACCCGCGTCACCCTGACCGCGCGAACCCCGGACGGAAGCACACCGAGCCAGGACAGCCTGCGGCGGGCCCAGGAGATCATCGAGACCCGGGTGAACGGACTCGGTGTGTCCGGCTCCGAGGTGGTCATCGACGGTGACAACCTGGTGATCACCGTGCCGGGTGACGACAGCGCCCAGGCCCGCACGCTCGGCCAGACCGCGCGCCTGTACATCCGCCCGGTGCTCGGCTCCCAGGTGTCTGCGAACGCGCAGGCACAGTCGGGTCAGGCCCCGGCGCCCGCTGAGCCTGCCCCGGCACCCGCCCCGGAGACTCCCGCCCCGGCCGCCGAGGCCCCGGCACCGCAGAACCGGCCCTTCCCGGCGCAGGAGCCCACCGTCCCGCCGACCGAGTCACCGCAGACCGAGACTCCGGCGCCGGCCGCGGGTGCCGACGAGGGTGACGAGGCGGCCGCGCAGATCGCGGCCGCGAAGGCGACCCGGCAGAGCACCGACCCGGCCGTGCAGCAGCAGGCGATGGCCACGCTCGACTGCAACGCCGCCGACCCGCTGCAGGGCAACGACGATCCCGCCCTGCCTCTGGTTGCGTGCTCCACCGACGGCACCACCGTCTACCTGCTCGGCCCGAGCATCATCGACGGCCAGGAGATCTCGGACGCGACCTCCCAGTTCAACACCCAGCAGGCCCGCCACGAGGTCAGCCTGACCTTCAAGTCCGGCGGCAGCAACACCTGGGCGCAGTTCACGGCCGCCAACATCGGCAAGCAGGCCGCGTTCACGCTCGACTCGAAGGTGGTCAGCGCGCCGGTCGTCCAGGGGGCGACCCCCGCGGGCAGCGCCACGTCGATCACCGGCGACTTCACCGCCACCACGGCCAAGGAACTGGCGAACACCCTCAAGTACGGCTCGCTGCCCCTGTCGTTCCAGGCGTCGGAGGCCGAGACCGTGTCGGCGACCCTCGGACTGGCGTCGCTGCAGGCGGGTCTGATCGCGGGCGCGATCGGCCTGGTCCTGGTGCTGCTGTACTGCCTGGTCTACTACCGGATGCTCGGCATCCTGACCGCACTGTCGCTGATCCTGTCGGGTGTGCTGGTCTACGCGATCATGGTCCTGCTCGGCCGCTACATCGGCTTCACGCTCGACCTCGCGGGCATCGCGGGTCTGATCATCGGTATCGGCATGACCGCCGACTCGTTCGTCGTGTACTTCGAGCGCATCAAGGACGAGATGCGTGAGGGCCGCAGCTTCCGTTCCGCGGTGCCTCGCGGCTGGGCCCGCGCCCGCCGGACCATCCTGTCCGGCAACGCCGTGAGCTTCATCGCCGCGGCCGTGCTGTACGTGCTCGCCGTCGGCCAGGTCCGGGGCTTCGCGTTCACCCTCGGCCTGACCACCATCTTGGACGTCCTCGTGGTGTTCCTGGTGACCCATCCGCTGGTGCACCTGGCGTCGAAGTCGGCGTTCTGGTCGAAGCCCAGCGTCAACGGGCTCGGCGCCGTGAGCCAGGTGGCACGGGAACGTAAGACGGCGGCCGCCGCCACGCAGGCGAAGGAGTCCTGAACATGAGCAACAGCACGGACATCCCCGACAGCGTCGTCGACGAGGCGGCCCTGCCCAAGCACGGTCTGCTGTCGCGGCTGTACACCGGGACCGGCGCGTTCGAGGTCGTCGGAAAGCGCAAGCTCTATTACGGGATCGTCGCCGCCGTCGTGGCGATCTCCATCCTGAGCATGATCTTCCGCGGCTTCTCGCTGGGCATCGATTTCGAGGGCGGCTCGCGGATCCAGTTCCCGGCGGCCACCGGGGCGACGACCGAACAGGTCGAGAAGGTGTACGCGGACACGCTCGGGCACGATCCGGTGTCGGTGCAGACCGTCGGTTCCGGCGACAGCGCGACGATCCAGATCCGCTCGGACGCGCTCGACGCGCGGCAGACCGTCGAACTGCAGAACGCGTTGTTCGACGAGTTCCAGCCGGAGGACAAGAACGGCGTACCGAGCAAGAATGCGATCAGTGTCGCCGACGTGAGCGAGACCTGGGGCAGCCAGATCACCAAGAAGGCGTTGATCGCGCTGGTGGTGTTCCTGGTGATCGTCAGCGTCTACATCGCGATCCGCTTCGAACGGGACATGGCGATCGCCGCGATCGTGGCCCTGTTCTTCGACATGGTGGTCACCGCCGGCCTGTACTCACTGGTCGGACTCGAGGTCACGCCGGCGACGGTGATCGGTCTGCTGACGATCCTCGGTTTCTCGCTGTACGACACCGTCGTGGTGTTCGACAAGGTCGAGGAGAACACCCGCGGCGTCCTGCACACCACCCGGCGCACCTATGCCGAACAGGCGAACCTGGCGGTCAACCAGACCCTGATGCGATCGATCAACACCACCGTCATCAGTGTGCTGCCGGTGATCGGCCTGCTCGTCGTCGCCGTCGGCCTGCTCGGCGTCGGCACCCTCAAGGACCTCGCGGTCGTGCAGTTGGTCGGCATCGTCGTCGGCGCCTTCTCGTCCATCTTCTTCGCCACCCCGCTGCTGGTGTCGATCAAGGAGAGGTGGGGGCCGGTCTCCGCCCACACCAAGAAGGTGCTCGCGCGGCGGGCCGAACGGTCCGGCGGGTCGAATTCGGTTTCGGCCGCCGCACTGGCAGGCTCGGCCGGGGCGCGGCCGACGGCCGCCTCACGGCGGCCCGGTGAGGCGCCCAAGCCGGGCGCCAGGCCGACCGGAAAGCGCGACAAGAAGAGGCATTAGGAACATGCGGAGCAGTGCGAGTGGTGGCGACGGGCGTCGACGGAACGGAAGGAAGCGGGCCCCGGCAGTCGTCGCCGCACTCGCGCTGATCGCGACCGGCGCGGCCTGCGGCTCCCAGGAGGACCAGGTCCCGTCGATCGGTTACGGCATCGACAACGTGGTCAGCACGTACAACGCCAACACGGTGGACGGCGCAGCGAGCGGAGCGCGGCAGGCGTTCGTCCGGGTGCTGGCCGGGCTGAGCTACATCGGCCCGGAGGGCACCGCCCTGTCCGACGGTGACGTCGGGAGCGCGATGACGGCGCCGGGCGAGACACTGACCGTGAACTACCGGATCAACCCCGCCGCCGTCTACTCCGACGGGGTTCCTGTCACCTGCGACGACATGGTGCTCACCTGGGCGGCGGGCAATGGCCGGTTCCCGGAGTTCCACGCCGCCAGCCGGGCGGGTTACGCCGACATCGACCGGGTGGACTGCCAGCCGGGCGCCAAGGATGCGACCGTCGTGTTCAAGCCGGGGCGCGCGTACGCGGACTGGCGCGGGTTGTTCGGTGCGACCGAGCTGATGCCCTCGCACGTCGCCGGCCGGATCGGAGGAGTTCCCGACGTCGTGGCCGCCGTGCAGTCCGGGGACACCGAGGCGATCGGCCGGCTCGCCGGGTTCTGGAACACGGGATGGAATCTCGTTCCGGGGCAGGCGGATCCGGCGTTGTTCCCGTCCTCCGGGCCGTACCGGCTGGACTCGGTGGGCGAGGACGGCGGGGTGACGCTCGTCGCGAACGAGCGCTGGTGGGGCAACAAACCGGGCACCGATCGAATCGTGGTGTGGCCGAAGAACTCCGACCTGCCCGCCCGCCTGGAGGCCGGCGATCTCGACGTGATCGACGTCGGGGCCGGTGCCATCGAGGGCGTTGCCCCCGGAGACGGGTTCACCACCCTCACGCAGCCGTCCCGTAGCAGTGAACAGTTCGTGCTCGCCACCGGCGGCGTGTTCGGGTCCGCCGACGCGCGACGCGCGTTTGCCTCGTGCGTACCGCGGCAGGACCTGTTCGACGAGTACGGACACCCCGGTTTCGACCACTCGTCGGGACTCGGGTCGGGCGTACTCAATTCACGATTGGCGCAGCAGGACATGCTGATCTACCCGACGGCAGCCGGGGTGGTGGGGGAGCGGTACCTGCAGCCGGATGTCGACGCCGCGAAGTCGGCTCTCGCGGCCTCGGGTCAGGGCCCGATCACCGTGCGGGTCGGCTACCTCGCCCCGGACGCTCGGCGTGCGCAGATCGTCGCCGACGTCGCCGCGGCCTGCGCGCCGGCCGGGATCACCGTGCAGGACGCGAGTTCGCCCGACTTCGGTCAGGGTGCGCTCGGAGCGGGCCAGGTGGACGCGGCGCTCGGTGGCACCTCCTCCGCGCAGGGCGCTGCAGGGCTGGATTCGCTGGTCCCGCCCGCATACGCGCTGGCCACCGGGAACGGCACCAACATCGGTAACTACCGCAACGGTCGCGTCACCGAGATCGCCGACCAGCTGGCGGTCGACACCTCCGACGGCAGCCGCCTGAACCTGACCACCGAGGCCGAGAACATCTTGTGGTCGGACATGCCGTCGATCCCGCTGTTCGCGGCGCCCCGGACCACGTCGATCGCGAACGGCATGCACGCGGCGGTCCCGAATACGACCGTCGCCGGGGCGGGGTGGAACATGGACCGGTGGATACTTCTCCGGTGAACACCGACAGCACCTTCTCCTCGGGCTCGGCCGAGAGCGCACTCGCCTCCGCCTCCGCCGACGTCGCACGTCTGATCCGCTGGGCGGACGACTTCCCGGAGCCGGGTGTGCGGTTCGCGGACCTGACTCCGGTGTTCGCCGATGCTGCCGCCTACCGTGACGTCGTCGATGCGATGGCCGCACTCGGTGACGATGTCGATCTCGTCGCGGGCATCGACGCCCGCGGATTCCTGCTGGGAGCCGGTGTGGCCCGGGCACTGGACGCCGGGGTGCTCGCGGTCCGGAAGGCCGGCAAGTTGCCGCCGCCGGTGCTGGCCCGGTCCTACCAGCTCGAGTACGGGTCCGCGACGCTGGAGATTCCGGCCGACAGCATCGATCTGCACGGGCGCCGGGTGCTGGTGATCGACGACGTCCTGGCCACCGGCGGCACCCTGGGCGCGGCCGCGGAACTGCTCGAGGCTGCGGGCGCCGAGGTGGTCGCGATCGCGGTGGTGCTCGAGATCGAGTCGCTCCGCGGGCGTGACCGACTCCCGGACCGCCCGCTGACCTCGTTGCTGAAGGTCTGAGGACTACAGTTGGCTCGGGTGAGAAGTTCGATCGGTGGGAGGTGACGGATATGACGCAGAACCTCGACAGGTCCGGGTCCGGGAGAGTGACGCCCAATGACGCGGCCGCGCAGCCGGTTCCGACCTCGGCGTCGCGTCGGGTGCGGGCTCGGCTGGCCCGACGGATCACCGCTCAGCGAAACGCGGCGATCCGGCCGGTTCTCGAACCGCTCGTCGCGATCCACCGCGAGCTGTACCCGAAGGCGAACCTGGCGACGTTGCAGCGTGCCTACGACGTCGCCGAGGAGCGTCACGCCCACCAGAGCCGCAAGTCCGGCGACCCGTACATCACGCACCCCCTGGCTGTCGCGACGATCCTCGCGGAACTGGGTATGGACACCACCACCCTGGTCGCGGCACTCCTGCACGACACCGTCGAGGACACCGGCTATTCGCTGGAGCAGCTGACCGACGACTTCGGCGACGAGGTCGCCCACCTGGTCGACGGCGTCACCAAGCTGGACAAGGTGGTGCTCGGCAACGCCGCGGAGGCCGAGACGATCCGCAAGATGATCATCGCCATGGCGCGCGACCCGCGCGTGCTGGTGATCAAGGTCGCGGACCGCCTGCACAACATGCGCACGATGCGTTTCCTGCCGCCGGAGAAGCAGGCGCGCAAGGCCCGCGAGACCCTGGAAGTCATTGCGCCGCTTGCGCATCGGCTGGGTATGGCGACCGTGAAGTGGGAGCTCGAGGACCTCTCGTTCGCGATCCTGCACCCGAAGAAGTACGAGGAGATCGTGCGCCTGGTCGCGGACCGCGCGCCGTCCCGCGACACCTACCTGGCGAAGGTTCGGGCCGAGATCAACGCGACCCTGGTGGCGTCACGGATCAACGCGACCGTCGAGGGCCGCCCCAAGCACTACTGGTCGATCTACCAGAAGATGATCGTCAAGGGCCGCGACTTCGACGACATCCACGACCTCGTCGGTGTCCGGATCCTGTGCGACGAGATCCGCGACTGTTACGCCGCCGTCGGTGTCGTGCACTCGCTGTGGCAGCCGATGGCGGGCCGGTTCAAGGATTACATCGCGCAGCCCCGGTACGGGGTGTACCAGTCGCTGCACACGACCGTGATCGGCCCCGAGGGCAAGCCTCTGGAGGTACAGATCCGCACCCGGGAGATGCACCGGACCGCCGAGTTCGGCATCGCCGCGCACTGGCGCTACAAGGAGACCAAGGGCAGGCATTCCGGTGACGCCGCCGAGGTCGACGACATGGCGTGGATGCGACAGCTGCTCGACTGGCAGCGGGAGGCCGCCGATCCGGGCGAGTTCCTGGAGTCGTTGCGCTACGACCTCGCGGTCAAGGAGATCTTCGTCTTCACCCCGAAGGGCGACGTGATCACGCTGCCCGCCGGGTCGACACCGGTCGACTTCGCGTACGCGGTGCACACCGAGGTCGGGCACCGCTGCATCGGCGCCCGCGTCAACGGCCGTCTCGTCGCGCTCGAACGCACCCTCGAGAACGGCGAGGTCGTCGAGGTGTTCACCTCCAAGGCCGTGAACGCCGGACCGAGCCGGGACTGGCAGTCGTTCGTGGTGTCACCGCGCGCCAAGGCGAAGATTCGTCAGTGGTTCGCGAAGGAGCGCCGCGAGGAGGCGCTCGAAGCGGGCAAGGAAGCGATCGCGAAGGAGGTCCGGCGCGGCGGTCTGCCGCTGCAGCGGCTGCTCAGTGCCGAATCGATGACCGCGATTGCGCACGAGTTGCGGTACGCCGACGTCTCCGCGCTGTACACAGCGGTCGGTGAGCACAACGTCTCGGCTCAGCACGTCGTGCAGCGCCTGGTGGCGCAGCTCGGTGGGGTCGGCGCGGTGGAGGAGGAGCTCGCCGAACGGTCGACGCCGTCCACGATGCCGATGCGCCCGCGCCGCGGCACGGACTCCGGGGTGCTTGTGCCCGGCGCCGAGGGCACGGTCGCGAAGCTCGCCAAGTGCTGCACCCCGGTGCCCGGCGACGAGATCATGGGCTTCGTCACGCGCGGCGGCGCGGTGAGCGTGCACCGCACCGACTGCACCAATGCGACGTCGCTGCGTGGGCAGTCGGAGCGGATCATCGAGGTGCAGTGGGCGCCGTCGGCGTCGTCGGTGTTCCTGGTAGCGATCCAGATCGAGGCCCTCGATCGGCACCGGCTGCTGTCGGACGTGACGAAGGCGCTCGCGGACGAGAAGGTGAACATCCTCTCGGCGTCGGTCACCACGTCCGGCGATCGCGTCGCGATCAGCCGGTTCACCTTCGAGATGGGCGACCCGAAGCACCTCGGGCACGTCCTCAACGTGGTCCGCAACGTCGAGGGCGTGTACGACGTCTACCGGATGACCAGCGCCGCATAGCGGCTCAGCTTCCGAACGGCGGGTCGGGCAGGTCGGCGCCGAACACGTCGGGCAGGTCCGTGGACACCCGATCGGGGAACGTCGCCGGCCGCTTCTCCAGGAAGGCGGCGATGCCTTCGCGAGTGTCGGCGGCGACACCGCGGAGGTTGATGCCGCGGGATTCGACGCGGTGCGCGAGCATCGGATGGTCGGCGGCGAGCATGCGCCACACCATCTGCCGGGACAGTGCCACGGACACCGGTGCGGAGTGTTCGGTGATCCGGCGGGCCAGCGCGTACGCCTCGTCCACGACGCTCTCCTTCGGGTGCAGCGAATGGAACAGTCCGGCGGTGTGCGCCTCCGCGGCGTCGACGATCCGCCCTGAGTAGATCCAGTCCAGGGCGGTCTGCAGGGGCACCAACTTCGGCAGGAACCACGTCGAACACGACTCGGGGACCAGGCCGCGCCGGTTGAAGACGAATCCGATGCGGGCGTCGTCGGCAGCGATGCGGAAGTCCGCTGCCAGGGTCATCGTGATGCCGATCCCGACCGCCGGGCCGTTGACCGCGGCGATGATCGGTTTGCGGGACTCGAACATCCGCAGCACCACCCGGCCGCCGCCGTCGCGCCGCATCGCGCCGTCCCGGTGCTCCTCGCTCCACGCGACGAAGGTGTCCGGGCCGCCGGACAGGTCGGCGCCGGCGCAGAACGCTCGCCCGGCCCCGGTGAGGACCACCGCCCGCACGTCGTCGTCGGCGTCGCAGCGGTCGTAGGCGTCGATCAGTTCGTTCTCCATCGTCGTGGTGAAGGCGTTGAGCTGCCCCGGACGGTGGAGTGTGATGGTGGCGAGGCCGTCGGCGACGTCGAGTTGAATGTGCTCCATCGGCACAGTGTCGCATGCAGACTGAACGAGCGATAGTTACTCCTCGGGAGTCGATTCGTGCGGTTGCCAGGGGAGGGCGACGAGCGCAATCTCCGAACAGTCGTTCGGTACGCTGGCGATCATGTGTGCTGCCAAGGGAACCGTCGGTCGGCAGGTGATCCTGGACTCCGCCGTCCGGAACATGACCGAGCGGGGCTATCACGGGACGTCGATGCGGGATATCGCCCGTGACGCCGACATCACGGTGGCGTCGATCTATCACCATTTCGCGAGCAAGCAGGAGATCCTGCAGGACATCATGGTGCGCGCGCTCCACGACGCCATCGCGATGACGCGTGGGGCGCTGGTGCGGTCGGCAGGCACTCCGGCGGATCAGCTGCGGTCGGTGGTGCGCGCGTGGGTCATGTTCCACACCACGCGGCAGTCGGATGCGCGCGTGGGCGCCAGTGAGATCCGCAGTCTGGACCACGATGGCAGGCGTCTGGTGGTCGCGTTGCGCGATGAGCAGGAGAGCATATTCCGCGACGTCATCGATCGCGGTGTCGAGGAGTCCGTGTTCGCAACGCCGCTGCCGCGTGACGCGGCGCGGGCGATCATCAACATGGGGCAGTCGGTGTGCGCGTGGTGGCGCCCGGATGGTCCCCTGACCCCGGAGGAGCTCGCACAGCGGTACGCGGATCTCGCATTGGCGATGGTGCAGGCACGGGAATGACCCGGGCCCGGGAGACCGGGTCGGAGGCGAACGATCGATTGGCGGCGCATCCTGCGCCGCCATTTTCATTTCTCCACCCGCACGTCAGGGCGTTGGAGCAGAAGCCTGTTGACACTTAACGTGCGCTAAGTCACTATTGCTCAAGCCGAACGAGCGTTTGGCTGAGAGTGTGACGAAGGGTATCTCCCGTGACCGCATCCCTGCGTGAAACGCAGTCCGTCCTCGACCTCCCGTCGCTCGCCGATCACCTCCGGGGTGCGCTCGGGGGTGGCCTCGAGGGTGAGCTGACGGCGACGCTGATCGGCGGTGGGCGGTCGAATCCCACGTATCGCCTGACCGACGGCGCGCGGTCGTGGGTGCTGCGCCGTCCCCCCTATGGGCATGTCCTGCCGACCGCACACGACATGAAGCGTGAGTTCACGGTGATCGAGGCGCTCGGTGGCACCGCGGTTCCCGTGCCGCGGGCCGTTCACCTCTGCGTGGACGAGTCCGTGCTCGGTGCCCCGTTCTACCTGATGGACCTCGTCGACGGTGTGGCCGTCGGCACCCCGGAACAGGCCGCCGACCTCACCGCCGGCGAGCGTCGCCGGCTCGGGTTCGCGTTCGCCGACACCCTCGCCGCGCTGCACGGCGTCGACCCCGCGGCGGTCGGACTGGCCGAGTTCGGTCGCCCGGACGGCTACCTCGAACGGCAACTGGGTCGATGGGAACGTCAATGGGAGGCGTCGCGGACCACCCATCGCCCGGAGGTCGACGTACTCCTGCGGAGGCTCCGGAATGCGCTGCCGCAGAGTGATTTCCCCGGAATCGTGCACGGTGACGTGAAGCTCGACAACGTGCTCGTCACCCGCGAGGATCGTGGTCGCATCGCGACAGTCCTGGACTGGGAGATGGCCACCCTCGGTGACACGCTCGCCGACGTCGGCATCATGCTCGGCTTCTGGGACGTACCCGGCGAGGTGCCCAACCCCATCACCCGGGGACTCGCAGCGCTGGACGGGTTTCCGACGCGCGACGAGATGCTCGAACGGTACGCCGCCACGCGGGGAATCGACCTTCCGGACATCGACTGGTACGTCGTGTTCGCCGATTTCAAGATCGCGGTGATCGTGGAGGGCATAGCCGCCCGACACGCCAAGGGGGAGACCGTCGGGGACGGCTTCGACGGCGTCGCCGACATGACCGCAACGCTGCTGCAGCGCGCCCTAGACCAGGCCGCGCGTTCGTCGGTCCCTGCGCTCAGACACTGACCATCTCCCGAACAGGAGTTCAAGACAATGGATTTCGAGTACAGCCCGAAGGTGCAGGATCTCCGGTCCCGGCTGGCGGTGTTCATGCAGGAGCGGGTGTTACCCGCCGAGGCGATCGCGGCCGAGCAGTTGGCGAGCAAGCCCGACTGGTGGGGTGCGCCACCGATCATGGCGGACCTCAAGGCGGCCGCGAAGCGGCAGGGACTGTGGAACCTCTTCCTGCCGGACAGTGGTGGGGCGGGGCTGTCGAACCTCGAGTACGCGCCCCTCGCCGAGTTGACCGGGTGGAGCCCGACCATCGCGCCGGAGGCACTCAACTGCAACCCGCCGGACACCGGGAACATGGAACTGCTCGCCCGATACGGAACTCCGGAACAGAAGCAGCAGTGGCTGATTCCGCTACTGGACGGCGAGATCCGGTCCTGCTTCTCGATGACCGAGCCCGACGTCGCGAGTTCCGATGCGAACAACATCCGCCTCGAGATCGCAGACGAGGGTGAGGAGTGGGTTCTGACGGGTCGCAAGTGGTGGTCCACCGCCGCACTGCGCGACGACAACCGGGTCGCGATGGTCATGGGTGTCACCGACCCCGACGGCCCCGTCGGGTCACGCCACTCGATCGTCCTGGTGCCCATGGACACCGCCGGTGTCGAGGTGGTCCGCTCCACCTCGGTCCTCGGATTCGACGACCGGCACGAGGGCGGACACGGCGAGATCGTGTTCCACGCGGTGCGAGTACCGAAGGCCAACCTGCTCGGCCCGCGGGGCAGGGGGTTCGCAGTCGCGCAGGCCCGCCTCGGTCCGGGGCGCATCCACCACTGCATGCGGTTGATCGGTATGGCCGAACGGGCGATCGCGCTGATGGCCGAACGCGCCCGCACCCGGGTCGCATTCGGCAGGCCGCTGGCCGACGAGGGGGTTGTGCAGGCCACGGTCGCGGACGCGCGCATCGCCGTCGACGCGGCGCGACTGACCGTTCTGCGCGCCGCCTGGCGGATGGACACGGACGGCGCGAAGGCCGCCCGCCGCGACATCGCCGCCGCGAAGGTCCTCGTGCCCCTGACGGTGAAGAAGATCGTCGACGACGCCATTCAGATCTTCGGCGGCGCCGGCCTGTCCCAGGACACGCCCCTGGCGATGCTGTACTCGCAGGCCCGATTCCTGCAGATCGCCGACGGCCCGGACCAGGTGCACAGGCGTTCCCTCGCCCGCGCCGAGTTCGCAGCGACTCCCGTCCTCACCGAGGTTCGAGGATGACCGCCACCCCGACCGACCTCCCCCCGAACGAATCGAGACACGACATGAGCTCCGACACCGTGGGCGTGACACCGCAGCCCGGCACCACCACCGAGGCGCCACCGAAAGCCGGCCGCGCCGCCGTTGCCGCGGCGATCTCCACCTCACTGGAGTGGTACGACTTCTTCATCTACTCCACCGCTGCCGCGCTGGTGTTCAACTCGACCTTCTTCGCCACCGGCAACGAGGTCGTCGCGGCGGTCAACTCCTTCGCGACGGTCGCGGTCGGCTTCATTGCCCGGCCGATCGGTGGAGTTCTCGCCGGCCACTTCGGCGACAAGGTCGGGCGCAAGCCGGTCCTGGTCGCCGCCGTCGTCATGATGGCCGTGGCGACGTCACTGATCGGATTCGTGCCGAACACCGAGATCGTCTGGCTCGCACCGATGATTCTCGTGACACTGCGGATCTGCCAGGGACTCGCGGTCGGCGCGCAGTGGGGTGGCGCGGTGCTGTTGGCGACTGAGAACGCACCCGCAAACCGGAGAGGATTCTTCGGCAGCTTCGCCCAGCTGGGTGTGCCGATCGGCGTCGTACTCGGCAACGTGGTGTTCCTGGTGATCACCTCGACCGTCGCCCAGGACTCGTTCCTGAGCTGGGGGTGGCGCATTCCGTTCTGGATCAGTCTGGTGATGCTGCCCGTTGCGTTCGCGATCCACCGCTACCTCGAGGAGACTCCCGAGTTCAAGAAGGTGGCGAAGAAGCTGGACGAGGCGCCCACGGTGGAACGCTCGCCGATCCTCGAGGTGCTGCGCAAGAACCCGGGCACGGTGCTCCTCGCCGCCGGTTCGAACGCCATCGGAATCATCTTCTTCTACACGATGATCACCGGCTCGGTCCAGTTCGTCACCACTTACCTGGACGTCGAACGTTCGACCGTGCTCACCTACATTCTCATCGCCTGCGCGCTGCAGATTCCGCTGGTGCCGCTGTTCGGCCACCTGTCCGACCGGTTCGGTCGCAAGCTGATCTTCGGTCTCGGTACCGCCGCCATGACGCTGTGGGGCCTGCCGATGTGGCTGCTGATCGCCGCATCCGGTCCCGGCAAGGTGTGGCCGTTCGCGATCGCAGTGATCGTCGGCGTCGTGGCCATGTCGTTCCAGACCGGAACACAGGGAACCCTGTTCTCCGAGCTGTTCCCGCCGGAGGTCCGGTTCTCCGGAGCATCGCTGGGCTACCAGATCTCCGCCATCGTCGGCGGGTTCGCACCGATGGTCATGGTGCTGCTCGTGGGCGGCGACCCGGCCAACGCGTGGAAGGTCGGCGCGATGATCGCGGTCGGCGGAGCGATCGGACTCCTCTGTCTGCTGGCCATCGTCCGCAGGTACTCCCAGCCGAACGAGCCCGCGCTCGCATCCTGAAATCGCGACGAAGGAGGACGAAACCGATGGTGGACTTCCCGGACACCCACGCCGTGACAGACCCCGACCGGCCCGCGTACATCATGGCGGACACCGGCGTCGTCGTGACCTATCGCGAGCTGGTCGACGACTCCCGCGCGATCGCGGCGCTGTTGTGGTCGCGCGGGATGCGGCACGGCGACTGTGTCGCAATCCTGATGGAGAACAATGCGTGGTTCCTCAAACTCGCATGGGCGGCGCAGCGCATCGGGTTGCGCTACGTGACGCTGTCGACGCGGCTGCTCGCCGACGAAATCGCCTACATCCTGAGGGATTCCGGTACGAAGGTGCTGTTCACGAGCGCCCGGTACCTCGAGTCCGCGGCCGGGGCCGCAGCGGAACTGCCGGCGACCGGTCACCTGTTCACGATCGACGATCCGGGACTCGGGTTCGAAAACCTCTCGGCCGCAGTCGCATCGGTCCCCGGGTCGGTGGCGGTGGAGGAGTGTGAGGGCGTCGACCTGCTGTACTCGTCCGGGACCACCGGTCGGCCCAAGGGCGTCATCGCGGAATTGCCCCTGCATCCTCTCGGGACCCCGCCCGGCGTCGCCCAACTGCTGCACAGTCGGTGGGGAATCGACCGCGACGCCGTGTACCTGTCGCCGGCACCGCTTTATCACGCGGCGCCGTTGCGGTTCAACATGACCGTGCACCGGCACGGCGGAACCTCGATCGTGATGGAACGCTTCGACGCGGAGCGGGCGCTCGAGCTCATCGAGCGGTACCGGGTCACACACACCCAGATGGTGCCCACCATGTTCATCCGGATGCTCAAGCTGCCGGACGTGCAGAGGACCGGACACGACGTGTCGTCGCTCCGGGTTGTGATCCACGCCGCCGCGCCGTGCCCACCGGACACCAAGCGCGCAATGATCGACTGGCTCGGACCGATTGTCCACGAATACTATTCGTCGACCGAGAACTGCCTGTTCACCGCGCTGGACTCCCGCGAGTGGCTGGCGCATCCGGGATCGGTCGGCCGTCCGCTGCTCGGAGCCGCGCACATCGTCGACGAGACCGGGCAGGAGTTGCCCGCGGGTGAACCGGGCACCATCTGGTCCGAGGGCGGCCTGCAGTTCGAGTACCTCAATGATCCGGAGAAGACCGCTGCCTCGCGCAACGACCGGGGCTGGACCACGGTTGGCGACCTCGGCTACCTCGACGAGGACGGCTTCCTGTACCTGTCGGACCGGCGCGCGGACCTCATCCTCTCCGGCGGAGTGAACATCTATCCCCGCGAGGCCGAGGACGTGCTGGTCGTGCACCCGAAGGTCGCGGACGCCGCGGTGTTCGGGGTACCGCACGACGAACTCGGTGAGATCGTGCACGCCGTCGTGCAGCCCGTACCGGGTGTGACGGCGGGCCCGGACCTGGAGGAGGAGTTGCTCGCCTTCTGTCGGGAGCGGCTCGCGACCTACAAGTGTCCGCGCCGCATCGACTTCGAGGCCGAGTTGCCGCGCCATGCGACCGGCAAGCTGTACAAGCGACTCCTGCGCGACCGGTACACCCGGACCGTGTCGCGGTGAGCACCGTCGAGGTCGTCCGGCCGGTCGACGGCATCACGCAGGTGACGTTGAACCGGCCGGACGCGCTCAACTCACTCACCGCGGAGATGGTCGGGGAACTGAGGGAGGTGCTCACCGACATCGGGGCGGACCGCTCGTGCCGGGTCGTCGTGCTCACCGGGGCCGGCCGCGCGTTCAGCGCGGGCCTGGACCTGAACGGCTACGGCGACGAGGACGAGGTCGCGGCGGAGGGTGTGCTCGGGCGGACGCTCTCCCGTCAGCGGGAGATCGCCGGGCTCGCCCAGCAGCTCCACGAGCTACGGCAGCCGGTGATCGCGGCCGTCAACGGTCCGGCCGCAGGGGGCGGGCTGGCACTGGTGTGCGCGAGCGACATCCGGATCGCCGCGACGCCCGCGGTGTTCGCGGTGTCGTTCATCCGAGCCGGCTTCTCCGCCTGCGACATCGGGGTGTCGTGGCTCCTGCCCCGGATCATCGGGGCGGGGAGGGCACACGAGCTGATGCTCACCGGTCGCCGATTCGACGCCGGTGAGGCGCTGCGGCTCGGTCTGGTCACCGACGTGGTCCCACCCGATGAGCTGCTCGACGTCGCGCTGGCGAAGGCGGGGGAGATACTGCTCAACCCGCCGCTGTCGGTGGAGCTGACCAAGCAGGGTATGTGGATCGCCCTGGAAACCGCGTCGTTCGACGCGTCGGTGGAGTTCGAGAACCGGCAGCAGGTGTTCACCGCGCTGACCGAGGACCGCGCCGAGGCGACCGCAGCCTTCCTCGGGAAGAGGCGCCCGACCTACCGCAGGCGCTGACGTGTTCGTGCGTGGTGTGCGGGTACCTGACCCGCACACCACGCATCGGTCGCGGAGCGGCCTAGCCGACCGTGACGGTCTCGATCTGCACCGGGGTGTTCGGCTTGCCACCACCGGCGGACATCGAGCCGTCGTCACCGGCCGCGGCGACCTTCTCGATCGTGGCCAGGCCGTCGTCGGAGATCGTGCCGAAGACCGTGTACTGCGGGGGCAGCACCGAATCCTCGTACACCAGGAAGAACTGGCTGCCGTTGCTGCCCGGGGCACCCGAATTCGCCATGGCCACCGTGCCACGCGGGTACTTCACCGGCTGCTGCGCGGCCGGGTCGTTGGCGGCGTATGCGGTGGTCGGGTACTCGTTGTCGAAACCGTAGCCGGGGCCGCCGGTGCCCTGCCCGGTCGGGTCGCCGCACTGCAGCACCTGCAGGCCCGCGCTGGTCACCAGCCGGTGGCACGGGGTGTCGTCGAAGTAGCCCTGCGTGGCGAGGGAGACGAACGAGTTCACCGTGCACGGCGCTTCGGCGCGGTCCAGCGTCAGGCCGATCGGCCCCTGTGAGGTGGCCATGGTGACCTGCGCGGTGCCGACGGTGGAGACGTCGGTCGTGGTCGGCGCCTGCACCGGCTTGGCGGCCTGGCGGGAGGACGAGGGGTACTCGCAGGACACCGTCGACGCGGCCGGAGCGGGGACGGCGGGGAGCGCCGCGAATCGGGACAGGTCCGGCGCCTGCTGGGTGGTCTGGGCCGCGGCTGTGGTGGTCGACGAGGACTCGCCGCCGTTGTCGGACGAGCACGCGGTCGCGGTCAGGGCCAGGCCGACGCCTGCCGCGGCGACGATCGTACGAATCATCGGGGTACGCATCATGCCGCCACGGTAGCGGTCTGGATCTGCACCGGGGTGTTCGGCGTGCCGCCACCTGCGGACATCGAGCCGTCGTCACCGGCTGCGGCGATCTTCTCGATCGTGGCCAGGCCCTCGTCGGAGATCGTGCCGAACACGGTGTACATCGGCGGCAGCGGCGAGTCGTCGTACACCAGGAAGAACTGGCTGCCGTTGCTACCGGGCTGGCCGGTGTTCGCCATCGCGATCGTGCCGCGCGGGTACGTCACCGGCTGCTCGATGTTGGGGTCGTCGGGGCTGTACTGATCGGTGGGGAACTCGTTGACGAAGCCGTAGCCGGGACCGCCGGTGCCCTGACCGGTCGGGTCGCCGCACTGCAGGATCTTCAGGCCGGTGGTGCTCAGACGGTGGCATGGGGTGTCGTTGAAGTAGCCCTGCTGTGCGAGGGCGACCATGCTGTTGACCGTGCAGGGCGCCTTCGCGCGGTCGAGGCTCAGGCCGATCGGACCCTGGTTGGTGGCCATGTCGACGGTGACGGTGCCCTCGGTGGAGACCGCAGTCGCGTTCGGCATGGTCGCCGGCTTGGCCGGGGTCTGGCCGTCGGGCATGTAGGTGCAGTCGACGGTGGCGGGCAGTGCCTCCGCGCGCGCGGCCGGCATCGCCCCGGGCGTCGAGTCGGGCATCGAGTCCTGCGACTCCGAGGCCGTGGTCGACGCGTCGGAGGAGTCGTCGGAGCGGGTCAGGCCGAAGACGATCGCGCCGGCGGCGACGACGAGGACAGCGCCGAGGACCGACGCACCGATCGTCATCCGCTTCCGTTTGCGGTCCCTTTCGGCACGGCGTTCGAGCTGTCGCTCCAGCTTCCGTTTCGCGGTCTGGCGACGCTGCTCATTGCTTGGCACTGCTGCTTACCTCCGGATCTGTGCCCTGACACGGCGACGCCGGGGTTCGACGTCGGAATTCTCGGTGAACGAGTGTGCCACCCGAACCTGTGAAACAACTTCACAGTCGGGGACATAGGCTGTGCGGTGGCCCCTTCCCCTCACCCCCGTAGGAGCGATTGCCGTGCTCGTCACCGGATTCCCGGCCGGCGCCTTCCAGACGAACTGCTACATCCTCGCGCAGGACGGCGCGAGCGAGTGCCTCGTCGTGGACCCTGGCCAGAACGCGGCGGAGCCGCTCGTCGAGTTCCTCGGCAAGCAGTCACTGACCCCGGCCGCCGTGTTGCTGACCCACGGTCACCTCGACCACACGTGGTCGACGGCGCCGGTCTGCGAGAAGTTCGGCATCCCCGCCTACATCCACCCCGAGGACCGCTACATGCTGTCCGATCCGCTGCGCGGCACCGGCGCGGCGCTGTCCGCGATGATCGGCGACACCGAGTTCCGGGAGCCGTCCGAGGTGATCGAGCTGGCCGACGGCGACGTGCTGGACCTCGCGGGAATCACGATCACCGTCGACCACACGCCCGGCCACACGCAGGGCTCGGTGGTGCTGCGGACCACCGCGGACACCGATCAGGGGCCGGTGCCGATCGCCCTGACCGGCGACACGCTGTTCGCCGGCTCGATCGGGCGCAGCGACCTGCCGGGCGGCAACCACGAGCAGCTGCTCGCGTCGATCGCGGCCAAGCTGCTGGTCCTCGACGACGGGACGGCGGTGCTCCCCGGGCACGGCGGCGCGACGTCGATCGGGCAGGAGCGGGCGTCGAACCCGTTCCTGGTTGGACTGTCCGGGTAGCGGTAAGGAAAAGTAGAGATCGTGAGCAAGTCCAGCAACACCGCCTTCTCCGCGCCCAAGGGCGTACCCGACTACGTGCCGCCCGTGTCGGCGGAGTTCGTCGCCGTGCGCGACGAACTGACCCGCGCCGCCCGGCTGGCCGGATACGGCCACATCGAGTTGCCGATCTTCGAGGACACGGGCCTGTTCGCGCGGGGCGTCGGCGAGTCCACCGACGTGGTCAGCAAGGAGATGTACACCTTCGCCGACCGCGGTGACCGCTCGGTGACCCTGCGGCCGGAGGGCACCGCCGGTGTGATGCGCGCGGTGATCGAGCACGGTCTCGACCGCGGGCAGCTGCCGGTGAAGCTGAGCTACGCGGGTCCGTTCTTCCGGTACGAGCGCCCGCAGGCCGGCCGGTACCGCCAGCTGCAGCAGGTGGGTGTCGAGGCGATCGGCGTCGACGACCCCGCTCTCGACGCCGAGGTGATCGCGATCGCGGACGCCGGGTTCCGTGGGCTCGGCCTCGACGGCTTCCGGCTGGAGATCACCTCGCTCGGTGACGACACCTGCCGGCCGCAGTACCGGGAGTTGTTGCAGGAGTTCCTGTTCGGTCTCGACCTCGACGAGGACACTCGTCGCCGGGCGGAGATCAACCCGCTGCGCGTGCTCGATGACAAGCGCCCGCACATCAAGGAGATGACCGCCGGCGCGCCGCTGATGCTCGATCACCTCTCGCAGGAGGCGAAGGCGCACTTCGAAGAGGTGCTGGCCCACCTGGACGCGCTCGGGGTGCCGTACACGATCAACCCGCGGATGGTGCGCGGCCTGGACTACTACACGAAGACGACGTTCGAGTTCGTGCACGACGGTCTCGGCGCCCAGTCCGGGATCGGCGGCGGCGGACGCTACGACGGCCTGATGGCGCAGCTCGGCGGTCAGCCGCTGTCCGGCATCGGGTTCGGGCTCGGCGTGGACCGGACCATCCTGGCGCTGGAGGCGGAGGGCAAGGCCGCGTCGACGCCGGCTCGCTGCGAGGTGTTCGGGGTGCCGCTCGGCGACGAGGCCAAGGGCAAGCTGGTGGTCATCGCCGCGCAGTTGCGTGCCGCGGGGATCCGGGTCGACATCGCGTACGGTGGCCGCGGCGTCAAGGGCGCGATGAAGGCCGCGGACCGGTCCGGTGCGCAGATCGCGCTCGTGCTGGGCGAGCGGGACATCACCGACGGTGTCATCGGGGTCAAGGACCTCGCGACCGGCGATCAGCGGCAGGTGCCGCTGGACTCTGTTGTCGCGGAGGTCGGTGCGGTCCTTGCCGACCGGTGACGCCGGGTCCGTCGAACTGGACCTGGTCCCCACGCACCTGATCGTTCCCCGCCTGCGGCGCCTGGCGCTGCTCGCGGTCGCGCTGGGTGTGGTCGTCGGTGTGATCGTCGGGTTGTTCGCGACACCGACCACCGGGCTCGTGGTTGGCGTTCTCATCGGGCTGCCGACCGCGCTGTCGGCATTGCTGGTGACGCGGCGTCGAATGTGGATGAGCGGCACCGTGATCCATGCACATTCCGGGGTGCGGACGGTGTCCGTGGATGTGGCGCAGGCGGTCAGCGCGGAACTGCTGGTGCGCAGCGGACGGGTGTCGCAGGTGGCGTTGAAGGTCGGGGACGGCAACCGCCAGATCACCGTGCCGCTGGCGCTGTACACCACCGACGGCGGCCGGGAACTCGAGGTGCTGCCGCTGCGCGCCCTCGCCGACGGACTGGTCTCCGGTGAGCTGGCTCCCGCGGTCGCGATGTCCGCGGCACTGATCGCCCAGTTGCGGGCCGAGGCCCGCGGTGCCGGCCTGGAGGAACGCCCGCTCTACCGCGCCGTCCAGCTCGCCCGCGAGGCGAACCGGGTGCCGCAGACCGTCCTCACCGACGACGAGGTCGTGCGACTCACCGACTGACCGTCGCCTGTGAGGCGGTCGGGCCGCTACCCGTTCAGCGGATCAGCTTGCCGCGCCGGTACTCGTGGCCGCCCCACACGCCACTCTGCGCGGACTCGCCGGCGAACACTGCGCACTCGGCCATGATCGGGCAACGTGCGCAGACGGCGGCGGCGTACTCGAAGGTTTCGGACGGGTCCGGGAACCAGCGGTCGGGATGGGCATCGCCGCGGCAGGCGGCGGTTTCCCAGTCGGCGGGGTTGTCGGTGAGCGGAAGCAGATCGGCCAGGGTCTGTGTCATCGTTCGTACGTCCTTCGCTGTGCCCACGCGCACAGCGGCGGGGCGGGTGGCGGCAAGCCTCGTTGGCTTTGGCGGGGTGGTGGTTCTCGGACGCGATGGGCCCGTGGGTGGCGAATCGCCGAACGGCGACCGCGGTCCCGGGGCTTGCGCGCCCCGAGAGGGGAGCGTCAGCCGACGCGGATCCCGGTGTCGGGATTCTCGCCTGCCCCGTTCCGGGCGGCCGGTGGAGACATGTGCTGCGGGTACGAGCTGGTGTCCATCGGGCGCTCCTTCCGGTCGTGGGGCTGGCGGTGTTCGGCGACCCAGTCTGCCATGGCTCGCTGCGGTGAGAGCGGAATTGTTGCCGACATCGCATCGAGTCGGTGGTCACAGATCGCGGCGCCCGCAGCCACAATGCTGGGGTGAACGGAAACCGAAGGATCGCAGCAACGGCCGCCGCGTTGGCGGCCCTGTGGGCGACCGGCTGTTCCGCGGAGGGTGAGTCGCCGCAGGGGGCGCTTCCCCCGAAGGTGGAGGCGTCGACCGCCTCCGCCCCGGCTCCGCAGGGTGCCGAGCGCGGCGAACCGGTAGGCGATCAGCAGCTCATCGACACGACGGTCACCACCGAGGGAGTGACCGCGCGCCGGATCACGTACCGGTCCACCTCGGGTCTCGACGGCGGGGGTACCGAGGTGACGGGGGTCGTGTTCATCCCACCGGGCGCTCCGCCGGAGGGCGGCTGGCCGATTGTGTCCGTCGGACACCCCACCACCGGTGTCGACGACGCGTGCGCCCCGTCCGGACACCCGGACCTGCTGGGTGGCGTGGCCATCGTGGATGCGCTGCTCGCCCGCGGATTCGTCGTGGTCGCCTCCGACTACCAAGGCCTGGGCACCGACGGCCCGCACCCGTACCTGGAGCCGAAGTCGGCCGCATACAACCTGATCGATGCGGTCCGCGCGGCGCGGGCGATCGTGTCCGGTGCATCGAACAGGTGGGCGGCGTTCGGCATCTCGCAGGGCGGCCAGGCGTCGTGGTCGGCGGCGGAGCATGCGGCGGACTACGGTGACGGGCTCGAATTCGTGGGGGCGGCAAGCCTGTCCCCGGCGGCGGACCTGTCGTACATCGCCGACGACCTGAGCGGCATCGAGTTGACCCTGTCGCAACAGATCTTCCTGCCGTTGCTGCTCGCCGGCATCGAGGTGCAGCACCCGGACCTCGATCCGGGGCGCTACGTCCACGGCACGCTGGCCGAGAACGAGGACATCTTCACGGCCTGCGCCGGGACGAGGACCGGCGAGAAATGGGATGCCGCGCTGCGGATCACCCGAGCCGACAGCATGCCGTCCACCGCCGCCGACACCGACCGGATGCGGGAGTGGCTGCGACAGATCGCGCTGCCGCAGCGCCCCACCGCCGCCCCGCTCCTGGTGGTGGTCGGTGACACCGACGACCTGATTCCGGCCGACTGGACGCGGGCGGCGGTGGCGAAGGCATGCGGCATGGGCGACCTGATCGAGTTGCAGGATCGTCCGGGGGAGGGGCATGCGGACGCGCGGGCGAACCCCGGCGCGGTGGCGTGGATCGCGGACCGGTTCGCCGGGGTGCCCGCACCGAACACCTGCGCGGCCGACGTGCCCCCCCTCCCAGCCCTGATCGGGTTCAGTGCAGCGTCGCGGTGGTGACGGCGAAACCGGCGATGTATTCCTTGATGGGGCGGTAGAACTCGTAGGTGACGTCGTACTCGCCGCACGCGCGCAGCGCCGAGTAGGCGGCGACCCAGGTGCGTACCTCGTGGGAGGAGTGCCCGGCGACGGCGTCCATGCCGTCGGCGGTGTAGCGGTCGAAGTCCTCGACCCGCCCGGAGCGGCAGATTGCGAGGAACTCCCGGTCCCAGTCGGGGTTGAGGTCCATGATGTCGGCCTCGCCCGCCGCGAACCTGCGTGCGGTCTCGATGGTGCCGGCCTGCCGGTTGGCGCGGAACTCGGGCGTGGGATTGCGTCCCGCGGTGAGGAATTCACGCTGCGGCTCGGTGGCGGTCGCCCACTGCGGGACGGGTGGGTCGTGGGAGAGTCCGCCGGATCCGATGAACAGGACCCGCTTGTCGAGTGCGGCGAAGTACTCGCCGATCACCTGGCCGAGTTTGCGGACACGCGAGACGGGCACGAACGGCCGGGCGACCGAGTTCACGAACATCGGCAGCACCGGTTTGGCGGCGGCGTTGCCGTCGTAGAGGATCTCCATCGGCTGGACGGCGCCGTGGTCGACCTCCATGCGGCGCGAGATCGTCAGATCGATCTCCTGGTCCGCGACGAACTGCGCGAGGTCCTCGGCGATCGCGGTGGGCACGTCGAGGTCACCGGCGTAGGAGTCGTAGTCGCCGACGCCGTGGGCGGCGAGGCCCAGGCAGAACGGCGGCAGCATGTCGTAGAAGAACCCGTTGAAGTGGTCCGGTCCGAAGTTGACGACGAGGTCGGGGTCGAAGGTGTGGACGAACGAGCGGGCGTGGTCGAAGGCGGCGTCGACTGCGGCCTTGACGTCGGCCGGAGGGTTGGCGTGGTCGAGCAGCGGGCTGTGGGACATGCACAGCAGTGCCTGGGGCATCGCGGTGCCTACTTTCCGGTGACGCCGTGGCGTGCCAGGTAGTCGCCGATGACGGCGTTGAATTCCTCGGCGCGTTCGACCTGGGACCAGTGGCCGCACTGGCTGAAGATGTGCGCGTCGGCGTTGGGGATGACGTTCAGCAGGTCCCAGGTGCGGGAGACGGGGATGACGACGTCCTGGACGCCGTGGATGAGCAGCACCGGAATGTCCAGCTTCGCGAGGACATCGAAGTCCAGCGGCAGTGCGTGGCGGTCGCGGTCGCGGGCGGCGACGACCTGCGCGAGCCGGTCCGAGGCGGTGTCGTTGAGGGCCGACTGGTAGCGCAACGACACGAGCTCGTCGGTGACGAGGGACTTGTCGACGACGAACAGTTCGAGGGTCTTGCGGATGCCCTCTTCGGTCAGCGTCGGGTTCGCGTGGCCGGCCAGCGCCCCGGTCAGCTTCGCTCCGCCGGTGCCCATCGACACGACGCCGAGCAGTCGTTCGGGGAAGTCGATCGCGAACTGGAAGGCCAGCCAGCCACCGAGGGAGTTCCCGACGATCCACGTCTTGTCGATGCCGAGGGCGTCGAGGACGCGCACCGCATGCCGGACCCATTCCCGGATGCCGTACTCGGTGCCGTCGGCGACGACGGTCTGGCCGTAGCCGATCGAGTCGATCGCGATGCAGCGGCCCTGCTCACTCAGCTGGGGCAGGTTCAGCCACCAGTTCGCGGCGGCGGTGACGCCGGTGCCGGAGCCGTGCAGGAACAGGATCGGGGTGCCCTCGCCGACCTCGTGGTAGTGGGTCAGTTCGCCGTCGGCGGTCGGCAGCCACTTGTCCTCGAGGGCGAAGAACGCGTCGGTGGTGTAGTCGGGAATCGAGACGGTGCTCGTCATGGTGTTCTCCTGCGGGTCGATCTAGACGGTGGCGGTTTCGCGATCATCCTGCGCCGCAACCAGTTCCGAGGGACGGCCGCGGAAGTGCATGGCGTCGAGGATGGCGTCGAGTGTGGCGGGGGCGTGCTGGGCCAGGCAGGCGCCGGCGACGAAGCGGTCGGGGCGGAGGAACACGATCGGTGTGGGACGGTCGTCGAACCACTTCTTCAGCCGACCGGTGTGGTCGCCGAGCACCAGCACGCGCGGGTCCATCCGGTTCTGCGCCCAGACTCGCTGGGTCTCGGGGACCACGGCGACCAGGCGGGCGCCGAGCGCCTCGAGCTTGTCCAGCGAGGCCCGCGGGAGCATGTCGGTCGGGTCGTTGCCCCAGACGATCACCGACCACCAGTTCCCGATCGCGTCGTCGAGCAGAACGTTCTCCTGCCCGTTCGCGTGGACCCGCGGCTGCGGGAACTGGACGCCTACGGGCGAGACCTTGGTGTTCGCGGTACGCACCGGAATCAGCTTGCTGGTGAGTTTGCCGGCGGCCCGTCCGCCTGCCTGCGTGGTCGGGTCGGCGAGGACGCCGCGGGTGTAGCGCGGCATCGGCTTGAATCGCATGTCCGCGAAGTAGCTCTTGACCTGCGGGAAGAGATTCAACGCGGTGGACGCCGCGTCACGTGCGGCCGCCGCGAACGGGTTGGTGATCTTGATGAACCTGCCGAACGTCAGGGACAGGTCGACCATCGCCTTGGCGTGGTCCTTGCGCTCGTCCGTGAAGGTGTCGAGCAGGGCGTCCCCGGCCTGACCGGAGAGCACCGTGGCGAGCTTCCAGCCGAGGTTGGTCGCGTCGCGCATGCCGGAGTTCCAGCCCTGACCCATCCACACCGGCATCAGGTGCGCGGCGTCACCGGCGATGATCTGGCGGCCCTTGCGGAAGTGGGATGCGACCCGGCCGTGGTGGGTGAACACCCGCCTGCGGATGAAGTCCAGGCTCGTCGGATCCGGAACATGCTCCGCAAGAAGGGAATTGACGTACCCCGGATCGGTGACCTGGTCCTCGGACTCGTCGTCGTGGAGCATGAACTCCCAGCGGCGCACCCCGTGCGGGAGCCCGATCGAGACGTACGGGCGCTTCGGGTCGGCTCCGAGGAAGACGTTGGGTGTGCCCAGCGGGTCGTTGTTCACGTCGACGACAAGCCAACGGGTGGAGGGTGATTCGCCCTCGAATGTCACGCCGAGGCGTTTGCGGGTGGGGGACTTGCCGCCTTCGCAGCCGACGAGGTACTCCGCGCGGAAACGTCGTTCGTGCACCTCGCCGTCGGCGCCGACCGTCCGGGCCACGGCGGTGACCGACGTGGCGTCCTCTTCGACCTCCTCGACCCGGTGGCCGAAGAGGACGCGCACGTTGTCGTAACGGCTCAGGCCCTCGTGCAGGGCGCGGTCGACCTCGGGCTGGATGAAGCCGTGCTTACGCTCCCAGCCGAACTCTTCGGTCTGCGGATTGTTGACCAAGATGACCTTCCCCGCCCCGTTGACCAGCCGCATGATGTGCTGCGGGTTGGTGTGCGGGCGGACTGCGTCGACGAGGCCGACGGTCTGGATCGTGCGGAACGACTCGTCGTCGAGGCCGACGCCGCGCGGGTAGTCGATCAGCTGGTCGAGGGCTTCGAGCACGGTCACCGACCGGCCGTACATGCCCAGGATGTTCGCGAGCATGAGCCCGACTGGTCCGGCGCCGACGATGACGACGTCACTGTCTTCGGTGGTGTTCATCGCTCCCTGCTCTGGTACTGCGCGGAATGCGCCGAGGTCGCCCCGTGACCCGCGACGCACGTCGCTAGATGTTCGTTATGTGCACACTCATGATCGTTAGTTGCACGCCTGTGGTCACTATGTGAGCACGGTCGCATCGCGGGTGTCAAGGCTGGGGTCGGTGAAACGACGAGACCCGCCTCGGCGCGGTGCCGGGGCGGGTCTCGTGTCGGGAGGTGTGAGTCCGGATGAAACTCCAGGTCACATGGCGTATCGGCTGAGTTCCGCCGCTGCCGCGAGTGTGGCGTCCACGGAACTGTCGATGAGGTCCTTCGAGGCGCTGATCAAGGTCAGGCAGGCGGCGGGTTCGTTCGCCGGGCGCGTCAACGGGACGCCGAGACCCCAGTAGCCCGCCTCGACCTCGCCGAAACTCACCACGTAGCCGGTGCGCCGGCCCTCGGTCACCCGGGTGTCCTCGTCGGGACGTGGCGGCAGCGCTGCGAGCAGGGCGTATCCCGCCGCTCCGCGGCCGACGGGGTGCCGGCCGCCCTGCCGGAACGACACCCGAACCGTCGAGTTCGCGGGTTCGGTGACGGTGACCGCGACGGCGTCGTCCGCCTCGGCGACGAACAGCGCGACGCTCGCGCCGAGTCGGTTCGCTAGGTCCTGCATCAACGGTGTCGCCTGCTCCCGCAGTCCCGAGTACACCTCGCGGGCGAGCGCGGCGAGACCACCGGCGGCGCGGTACCGCCCGTCGGGGCCGCGGTTGATCAGCCGGTGGTCCGCGATGGTCGAGAGCAGCCGGGTCGCGATGCTGCGGTGCACGCCGAGTCGATCCGCAACGTCCTGAATCGTCAGTCCCCCAGGGGAATACGCGACCAATTCCAGTGCGCTCAGGCCGCGGGCGAGGGTTTGGGTGCCCGCGGCGCGGGTCGACAGGGTGTTCGTCTCCGGAGTGGCCACAACTCACCTTAAGTCGCAGCGGGTGACCGTCGCTCACACGAGCCGACAATTGACATCGGTCGTGAGCGCTGTCACTCTGGGCTCCGCCGCGAGTGTTCCGGAGCCCCGCCGTCCCTCGCGATCACCCCTCTCAGCGCAGCCACGGACGGTGGTCCGACTGCGTCGCCCTCGATCTCCGCACCAGCCGTGCCGACGTGACGATTGCCGTCGCGCGCCCACGATGCCGGGGATCGACCCCGCCCGAAAGGCCCGACAAGATGGACATTCGCGAGGCGATTCGTACCCAACCGATGCGCCCCTTTCAGATCCGGACGATCGTGATCTGCTTCCTGCTGTGCATGGTCGACGGATTCGAGATCCTCATCATGGCGTTCGTCGCGCCGCACCTGAGCAAGGACTGGGGCCTCGACTCCGTCCAGGTCGGGTACCTGCTCAGCGCCGGACTGATCGGTATGGCAGTCGGGGCGTTCGCCCTCTCGCCGCTCGGCGACCGGCTCGGCCGGCGGACGATGACGATCGCGTGCCTCGGCCTCGTCACCCTCGGCATGGGATTGTCGGCGGTCGCGTCCGGCCCCGAACAGCTGATCGCCTTCCGGGCATTCGCCGGACTCGGTATCGGTGGCATCGTCGCCGGTCTGAACATCCTCGTCTCGGAGAACAGCAGCGACAAGCGGCGCGGTCTCGCGCTCGGCATCTACGGTGCCGGCCTGCCCGCGGGTGTTGCGCTCGGCGGCGCGATCTCGGGTGTGCTGATCACGCAGTGGGGTTGGCGGTCCGCGTTCGTGTTCGGCACGGTCGTCACCGCGATCCTGCTGCTCGTGGTGATCCGGTCGCTGCCCGAGTCCACCGAGTTCCTGATCGAGAAGCGACCGAAGAACGCACTCGAGAAGTACAACGCGATCGCCACGAAGCTCGGGTACGAGACGTCCGCCCGCCTTCCGGAACCGGTGGCCGCCGAGCAGGTGCGCAGTGTCCGCGGCGGACTTTTCACCGGCATCATGGGCCGGCGCACCGCGATGCTGTGGCTCGGCTACTCCTGCCTGATGGCGGCGTTCTACTTCGCGAACACCTGGACTCCGAAGCTGCTCACCGATGTCACCGGTGACGCGGGCACCGGCACCGTGGCCGGTGTGCTGATCAACATCGGTGGTGTGATCGGTGCGCTCGTGTTCGCCGCGCTGACCATGGTGGTGCGGCCCCGGATCGTCAACACGATGCTGATGTTCGGTGGGGCGGTCGTGTTCGCCGCCTACGCAACCGGATTCGAGATCGTGGCGCTCGGTATGGCGCTGTGTGTCCTCGTCGGAATGGCCGCCAACGGCGGTGTCGCCGGCTACTACGCGATCAGCCCGTCGGTGTACCCGGCAGCCGTCCGCGGCACCGGTGTCGGGCTGATGATCGGAGTCGGCCGGCTCGTCTCCATCGTCGCCCCGATCCTCACCGGCTACCTGCTCCGCGGTGGATGGACGCCGGAGAAGCTCTACTACCTCTTCGGTGGCGTCCTCGTCGTCGCCGGCGTGTTCATGTTCGCCCTCGACCGCACCTACCGCGGACGCAGCGAGAACCCGGAAACCCCGGACGCGATGAGCGACGATCAGGATCCCGGAGATCGGGGCCCGACCCGGACGGCCTCGTACGCGTAGACCTGGAACACACCGATCCCGACCGAGCACCTGGCCTCGGTGCCCGCCACGACAATCACGCGGGTTTGTCGAAGGCAGTCTTGACCCAAAAAGACGAGTAGTCCACCACTCGTGCCCATCTCGCCCTTCGGCGAGCACGATGTCTTTGGTGACGAGTGCACGCGATTGTGTCCGTCACACATCACCGGCGTGGCGCTCCCACACCGCTGTTTCGGATTTCACAACACGACTGATCCGGCCGAGGAAGGGTGAGTGTGCGATGACACGGATAACGATCAACGGCGTATCCCTGGACCCGGTGATGCAGTCGGTCGCGTTGATGGCGGCGGCGCCGGAAGTCGCGGACGCCACTCGGTCCAACTACGTCCTGGTCCAGACGCGCGCGCCGTTGTCGGACGACGAGAAGGACCAGTTGGCGGACCTGGGAGTCGTCATCCACGAGTACGTACCGGACGACACCTACCTGTGCGGCTTCCAGCCAACGGATCTGGCACCGATTCGCGCGTTGCCGTTTGTCACCTGGGCGGGGGTATACCTGCGCGGATTCAAGATCAATCCCTCGTTGCGGACGGCTCCGGCCGACCCGTCCGCCTCGATCGTGCCGACCGGCATGGCACATGGACCCTCGCGAAAGCCCCGCACGGTCGACGTCGTGCTGCACGACGACGCGGACAGCACGTCCACCGCTGTCCTGGAACAGCTCTCGGCGGCCACCAGGCTCGACCCGACGGCACTGCACGCGGGACGGCGCAAGGTGAGGCTCACGGTCGAGGAAGGTCAACTCGACAGGATCGCCGCACTGGACCAGGTGCACCACATCGAGGAGATCCCTCAGCGACAGCTGTTCAACGATCGGTCACGCCAGATCATCCACGCGAACACCGTCGTGAACAGCACGACCTATCAGGGCGCCGGCGAGGTCATCGCCGTGGCGGACACCGGTTTCGACCGCGGCTCCACCGCCAACGTCCACCCGGCTTTCACCGGGCGGGTGGCCAGGCTCTACCCGCTGGGGCGGCCGAACCCGGTGTGGAGTGACCCCCCAGGGGCCGCGCTCCAGAATGATCTCGACCTGATCGTACGAGCGGCGAACGGCGCCGAGCGTCACGGAAACATGGGCGCGTCCACGAGATTTGACCGCCTGAACAACGTTGAGCAGGTCGTCTGGACGACCGTGCCGCCCGGAAAGGCCGACATCATCATCCGGGCGTTCCGGATCACCAGGTTCCCGCAGCCCTATGCGTACGTCTGGCGCCTCATCTAGACGGTAACCGGAAGGTTCACCAGGTTTGAAGCGTGCCAGTCTGGGGAGATGACCGAACGCGTGCAGGCGCTTCGTTGACGCCGGAGGAGAGTGAGCGACTGCTGCAGGCATGGCTTCTCTCCCTGATTCTCAGCACAGCGCGTACGCGTCGACGGAAGCGAGCGAATCCCGCCTGTGAGCGGATCGCACGCCCCACCCTCACCGAGGACGGCGGGAGGGCCCCGGCGCTACGGTTCGTACGACCCTCGTGTCCGTGTCCGTGTCCGGGTCCGGGTCCGGCTGGGATATGTTCGGGAGCCCGGCGATCGTCACCGCGGGCGTCGACCTCGCGGGGTGGGCTCGCACACCTCGAGCACCTCCCGGTCATGCCAGCTCGGGTACGCGCAGATGCGCGAGCGCGAGCTCGAACTCGCACACCTCGAGAACCTCTGCGCCGGCCTCCTGGATGCCGACGACCCGGTTCGCGGCCGCCTTCTCCCGGTTCCGGTCCATGGCCTCGTGGCTGTCGAACGTCTCCGAGGACACCGCACGGCCGGTCGCGCGGTCGACCAGCAGGCTGGCGCTGCAGAACCCCTCGAGATCCTCCATCATCGGAAGCGCGGCGACCTTGTAGATGTCGATGGCCCGGTCGGCCTGATCCGGCTCGACCTTCACCCAGATGGCTCGCACGCACGCGCCTTCGTGGGAGCGGTGGTCCCGGTGCAGGACGGCGATGTCCCACTCCTCGACCTCGGTGGTGCCGCCGAAGATGTCCGCGGCCCGCTCACGGAGGGGCCGGATCCGCTCCGCGGCGGCCCTCATGGCCTCCTGGGACTCCCATGAGCTGGTGGCGATGCAGCGACCGGACTCCCTGTCGACGAGCAGGGACAAGCCGACACATCCGTCGATGCCCTCGAGTGCGGGCAGCACCACGTCTCGGACGTGCGTGACACCAGCGTCGATGGAGGAGGGTTGCGCCTGGATTGTGGTTGAACGTGCGTACACGATCGACCCCTTCCCTGACGGGGCGGCGCCCCGGTGGCGCTGCCGGTCCACCTCCACCCTTCTCCCATCGCCTGTGGGTGGCAATGCACTTCCGGGTGTCGGTAGCCGCACCGGTGACCGGGCCCCGGGCGGTGCATCGTCGGGGTGAGCTCGTCTCTTCATGAGTATTCCGGCAACCGACAAGCGGGATAACGGCGTTTCCGCAGGGCAGCGTTGCGTTGCCGGTGAGGGGAGGGGACCGGTCCGGGAGGGACGACGCGTACCGGACAAATCTGGCCACGCCCGCAGGAGCATTGGTCGGCGGGCGTGCTGCCGAACCCACTCTCGGACTGCGGTTTTCGGGTGCAGGTGTTGCGGCAGAGCTCACATGCCCACGGTCGGCTTGTACCTGCTGTACCTGGATTTCAAGGTCGACGGGCACGTGCACACGACCCGGTTCGTCCTCGACGCCACACCGGGCGCCGGGACCTACCGGTACGGGCCATGAGAAGGGCGCCCCGGGCCCGGCGGCCGGTGAGCCCGTTTGACCGGTGCCCCGGCACCATCGTGTCGGGGCACCGGTCGTCCATCAGGCGGGAAGGTCCCTGACGTAGCGTCCCGGTGCAGGACCGAGGGGGCGGTCGATGTTGTCGAGTTCGGGAGATGAAACACGCTCTCCCGACCTGCTGCCGACCCAGTCGGCCCACGCCTCCCACCAGGTGCCCGAGACGCGGTCTGCTTGGTCGAGCCACTGCTGCGGGTCCGCGCCCGGCTTCCCCCCGGTCCAGTAGTGGGACTTCGGGTTCCCGGGCGGGTTGACGAGACTGGCGATGTGCCCGGAGAAGCTGAGCACGAATGTGGTGTCGTCCCCACCGAGCAACTGTGTGGTGCGGTAGCAGTTCTTCCACGCGGTGAGATGATCGTCGATCGCACCGGACACGAATGTCGGCAGCGTGACGGTCGACAGGTCGACGGGGGTGTCGAGCACCGTTGCCGCTCCCGGCTTCGTCAGGTGATTGCCGCGGAAGAAGTCGAGGAACTGCGCGTGCAGGGCTCCGGGAAGGTTGGTTCCGTCTGCATTCCAGGCGAGGATGTCGAACGCGGGCGGAGTCCGGCCCATCAGATAGTTGTTGACGACGTAGTTGAACACCAGGTCGTCCGGACGCATCCAAGTGAAGGCACTACCCATGTCGCGGGCGCTGATGATGCCGTTGCGCAACGAGCGGCGACGGGCGAACGAGACGAGGTTCGGCGAGGCGAACGCGCCGAGCTGTTCCTTCTTGTCGAAATCGAGCATGGTGACGCATAGGACATCGAATGCACCCGAGTGTCTCCGACGGCCGCGAGATGGGTGAGCAGGGTCGTTGCGATGAGGCCGCCGGCGCAGAATCCGATGAGGTTGACGTCGTCGCTGCCGGTCTGCTCACGAACCGTGTCGATGGCGTCGGACACCCGCTGAGCGTAGGTGTCGAGATCCCAGTCGCCCTGCTCCCGTTGGGGGTTGCGCCACGACATCATGAACGTCTGCAGTCCTCGGGAAACCGAGTACTCGACGAAGCTGCGGCCAGGGCGCAGGTCGAGGAAATAGAACCGCCCGATCGGCGGGGGCACCACCAGCACCGGGCGCGAGTGCACGGTGTCGGTGGTCGGGTGGTAACGCAGTACTTCCGCTACTTCGTCTCGGGCCACCACCGCACCCGGGGTGAGGGCGAGATCGCGGCCGACCTCGAAGGTCCCCGGCTCGACCATCGTCGGCATGCCGCCGTTGCGGCGCACATCGGTGGCATAGTTCCGCGCGCCTCGCACCAGGTTCATCCCTGCCGTATCGAAGGTTTCCTTCACCGCGGCGGGGTTGGTCGGCAGGTAGTTGGTCGGAGCCAGGCCGCTGACGAGGATGCGTGAGACGAACTTGAGCTGGTGTGCCCGGTCGGGGTCGGCGTACTGTCCGATCTCGTCGGTAGCGCGGTCGATCTGCTGCGCGGACGCGAGGTATGTCTGCAGGATGCGCCGGTACAGCGGGTTCGTCGTCCACGCGGGATCGGCCCAGCGACGATCCCCCTTCGGCGGCGTGACCTCCGACTCGCCGAGTGCGATCCGGGTGAACTCACCACCGAATCGAGCAGAGCATTCTGCGACCACCTGCGCACCGCCGACTGTTCCACCGACCACTCCGGCCACCTGGCCGAGGCGACGTCGCAGGCCGCCCCCAGACATGGGAATACCCATGTGCACCAACTCCTTTTGCTGCCAATGGCGTATGACCTCCGCAAGCTAGCAGTTGACGCAACTTACTCGCGCGTCGTCTCGAGTTCCGCAGCTCGCCGAAACCCGGCTGGCCGCAGTGGCGCCAGGCGTGGGAGTCACGCGGATCGACTGCCGGCCGCGCCGCACTCGAAACGCGTGCGCGGGTGAAGATCGCGATCGCCGAAGCGGCCGGCGTGGATCAGCGTCACGAGATCGAACGGGCCCGGCGCGCGGGCGTGCTCACGCCGCGAACCGAGATCACCGAGACCGGAGGGTACCCGGGGTCGGAGAGTCGGCAGCTCGCGATGCGGTAACCCGGAAACAGCTGTCTGCCAGTGGAAATGGCACAGCTTCCGGGCAGGCCGCGAACGCGACGCGATCTTCGCACCTGATTCGAAGTCCACCACTGCACGGGGCGCTGTCGCAGGCGGTGCGGCACCGTCGTGCACATGAACCGGGGGGTGTGACCGAGCGCGGACGACCGGAAAGGGGGCCGACCGATGCCCGAGAACAAGCACACACCGCGACGCGAGCCCGGTGAGCTGGGCACGGGCGCGCGGGTGCTGGTGCGTCGGCCGTCCGAGTCGGCTCGGATCCGTTCCGGTCAGCGGAACCAGGCGAGGTCCGGGTTCTGCTGTGCGGGGTGGCCGGTGAGCGGCTGTAAAGAGTGCGGTGCGCGTGAGATTCGTCATCACTCGCTGGCTCCGGTACAGGATCGGGGCGGGCACACGCCGGACCGGTACGTCGTAGCAGTCGAGGTAGTCGGTGATCTTCTTGTGGAAGCCCAGTTTGAACTGCCCGACCCCGTGCAGCGGCTGTGTCGGGTCGTCGATGTGCCGGGACGACGGCGAACCGTAGAAGTCGTAACGCACGCACCCGGTCTCGCGTGCCCAGCGCGAGGCGATGTCGGGCGGCGTCGTCCTCGAGGATCAGCGGGTCGACGCGGATGGTGGCCACGCCGGTCTCGGCGGCCAGGGGGAATCAGTGCGTCGATCCCCGCGCACGAGTTCTCGGGGGTCGTCGGTCTGGCCGAGTTCGAGTTCGTCGACCGCCCCACCGGTCGATCTCGTGCGGCTGCGGGATCCGGGCGACTGATGCCGTCCCGTGCCGCCCGGCCGCAGATACCTTGCCGGGCAACACGTTCTCTCGAGTCACCCTCATGGCATTCCATCTCGTCGGGCTCCGACCCCCTGGGCGGTCGGTCCGCGGCTCCCAGGCCCGGAGCAGTTGCCTCCGCTCGTGATCCGGCGCACCCGGGCAGTCACTGTCTCGCTAATCGGTTTCCCTCGCCCCGGCCCCGACGGCGGTGGCCCGATCATCCGGGTGCCGGGCGGGATGTCATTGGTCGGATGACCAAGCGGGTCCGGGATCCGCTGGCACACCGGAGGATCGAACGTGGGCGGACGGGTGGTCCCCGGATCCGGAATGCCGGCCCCGGTTCGATGTGGGAGGAGATCTGCGATGCCGACGGGACGCGTCGAGTGGTTCGACGCGGAGAGGGGCCATCGGAGCTCGAATCTGCGCTTCGCTCCGATTGCCCCACCAGGTCCCGGCTGTTCGGCGAACCTGCCGACCGTCGTCCCGGCGCCCGTCTGCATCGGCGGTGACAGTGGGCGCCCCGTGGTCGTCATTCCGGGCGACGCTCAACAGTCCGCACGCCGAACCGCCGCACCAGGTTCCGGTGGAGACCGTGTCGGTACCGCTCGCCCACACCGGAGACCGAACGGTGGTCGCCGGTGCAGACGCGGGGTGGGGGCGGGGAAACGCTCGGTCACCAGGGGAGACGTCGGTCGACCCGGGTTCGGGCACGCGGTCCGGTGATATGACATCGGGTGCCGAAATCTCTTGCCGCCTTACGTAATTGAACGATTGTCCGGGTGGTGTCGGTCATATTTGTGATGTAGAAAAGACCCGAGCGGCACCCGATCGTGATTTGCCTCACATGTTGGTGTGACCGCCGGACACATTTGAAGACGCCTGCACACAGAGCTCCGTCGGGGAGCCGGACCGCTCGCGGTCCTGCGCGGACTTACTGGAAGGGCCGAAGTTTTGCTGTTACCGATGTCGCCGACCGATTCGATGTTCCTGCTCGGCGAGTCCCGTGACCATCCGATGCACGTGGGGGGCTTGGCGGTGTTCGAGCCGCCGGAGGGTGCCGACGCGCGGGATGTGCGTGCGATGCTCGATGCGGCGCTCGCGCGGGGCGAGGTGTCGGCGTTGCTGCGCAAGCGGGCCGCGCGGTCGGTGACCTCGTTGGGGCAGTGGGGCTGGGTGACCGACACCGAGGTCGACCTCGGTCATCATGTCCGCCACAGCGCGCTGCCTGCGCCCGGCGGTGTGACCGAGCTGATGGACCTGGTCGCCCGGCTGCACGCCGGTCTGCTCGACCGCAGCCGGCCGCTGTGGGAGGTGCACCTGATCGAGGGCCTCGCGGACGGCCGCGTCGCGGTGTACATGAAGATCCACCACGCCCTCGCCGACGGGGTGTCGGCGATGAGGCTGCTGCGCAGCGCGCTCAGCGAGGACCCGGATGCGCGGGAGATGCCCGCGCCGTGGGAGCTGCTGGAGCGGCGCCGGCACCTGACGCTCGCCCCGGCGCCGGGCACCGGTCAGGACTCGGGCGGCTGGAATCCGCTCGACCTGTCGGGGGCCGCCGTCGGCGCGGTGAGCGGCGCCGCCCGGGAGGTGGCCGGCCTGCTTCCTTCACTCGCGGGCACCGTGGACCGGGCGCTGCACGGCCGCGGCGGTGCGCTGACGTTGGCCGCGCCGCGGTCGATGCTCAACGTCCCGATCGGCGGGGCGCGGCGGTTCGCGGCCCGGTCCTGGCCGCTCGAACGGCTGCGGCTGGTCGCCAAGCATGCCGACGCGACTGTCAACGATGTGGTCCTGGCGATGTGTTCGGGTGCGTTGCGCACGTTCATGGGCGCGCTCGGTGCGCTGCCCGAGCACCCGCTGATCGCCATGGTGCCGGTGTCGCTCCGTGGCGAGAATCGGGAAGTGTTGGCGGGCAACCGGATCGGGATGCTCTCGTGCAACCTCGGCACCCATCTCGACGATCCGGCACGGCGGCTCGAGGCGGTACGCGCGGCCATGACCGAGGGCAAGAATGCGATGGCCGCGATGAGCCGCACCCAGGTGCTGGCCGCGAGTGCGCTCGGCACCATCCCGTTGGCGCTCAGCATGTTCGGGCTCGGCGGGCCCCTGCGGCCCGCGAACGTGATGATCTCCAACGTGCCGGGACCGGGCGCGCCGCTGTACTGGAACGGCGCGCGGATGACCGCACTGTACCCGCTGTCGATCCCGGTCAACGGGCAGGCATTGAACATCACCTGCACCAGCACCGACGACGAGATCGCGTTCGGGCTCACCGGTTGCCGCCGCAGCCTGCCCCACCTGGCGCCGATGCTCGATCACCTCGACGACGAACTCGGCGCCCTCGAACGCGCCGTCGGCCTGTAGTGGACGCCGCGACGCACAGCCACAGACCCGACGGGGCCGGCACCGGCACCGGCCGCGCGCGATCCCGGGCCGCGTCGGCAGCCTCCCTCACGGGGGCGGTGGCCGCGACCGCGGCCACCGGCGGCACGGCCGTCGTGTCGAGCGGATCCGTTTCCCTCGGCGTTGCGGCGGCGGTGCTCACCGTCGCCTGCCTCACCCCCGAAGCCCACACACGACCCGACAGAGACAAGCGAAAGCGGCTCCGGCGCAACCGGAGTCACCGGACACAAACGACAGGATCCCCCATCCATAACCGTATCGACGGCACCGGCACTCGCCCGCCACACCACCGCGCGCGGCGGCTCGATGAGCACCGAGGAGATCAAGGCCCGCATCGAAGCCATGTACGCGGACGATCCGGCACCCGCCCCGCACGAATCGCCCGAGAGGAAGTTGGCGTGAACACCAACGTCGCGCAGTTGCTGCTGGTCCTGACCGCCGGGATCGGAGGTACGGCAGCGGCCCAGGCGACCCTCCGCCGCCGCGACCGCCGCGGCCCCCGCCCCAGGCCGCTCCGCCTCGGCGAACACATCATGCGCTCACACGAACAGGAACACCACGCGTCCTCGCCGCCGGCGGAATCGGCGGCGAGGACGACGGGTGGGTGACCATACCCGCCCACGTCGTCGGGGTGCCGATCACCAAGGTCACCGACGAGATGCCCCTCGAGTCCGACGTCGCCCGCGTGCGCGCCACCTCGCCGCAGGCGGCCGACCCGCCTGACCCGTGGGGCCAGAACCAGCAGGCCCCCCACCGCCAGGGCTGACCGAGATCGCGTAGTCGACCACTCGGTGGTCACCACCGCGATCCCCGACTCCGGATGGACGCCCGCTCGGCAAACCCGCTGATCCAGCGCTCGCGAGTACCCGGTAGCGGTTCAGCATTGCTTTGTGTCGTTGTCGCCCTCTCGCGGAACGGCGAAGGCCCGCCGGGTCCGGCTCTCATCGGGGTCGGCGGGCCGCACGAAGGGAGCGGCAGTGCCGGTTTGGGTTGGTGTGGTGCGTGAGGCGGACGCCGTCGAGGTGGCGGCGTGGGACGAGTTTGTCACACGCGCCGCGGACGGCGGGAACGTCTGGCGCGGCCTCGGCAATGCGAGGGCCAAGCAATCCATCGGCTACACGATCCGGTACCTGTTCGTCGGCGACGACGCGGTGACCGTGCACGTCAAGAAGGTTCCGCTGCTCGGTCGGTTGTGGATCGTGCCGTGCGGGCCGTCCGGGGTCACCGTCGGCGAGGTGCTGCCCAAGGCGCGGGCGCTGGCGGCCTATGCGGCAGCGCAGGGCGCCTTCGTGCTGCGAATCGACCCCCGGGTCGAGGCCGACGAGGAGACGACCCGGCAGCTGCGTGCCGCGGGCTACCGGTTCGCCGGGAGATACACGCCCAGCCGGCACACCGTGATCGTGGACCTGCACGGCACCGAGGACCAGATTCTCGCCGGCTTCAGCAACGGCGCGCGCCGCGCGATCAAACGCGCGACCCGCGACGGCGTGGTGGTCGAGCGGGTGCCGGCCACCGACGAGAACTGCGACATCCTTTACGACCTGCTCGCCGAGACCGGGGGCGGCCGGCTCGGGGTGCGCAGTCGCGAGTACTGCCGGTTCACCTACCAGCGGTATGCCGCGAGCGGGAACGGGCAGATGTTCTTCGCCCGGATCGACGGGCGCGTCGCCACGGCGTCCTTCGAGATGAGGTTGGGCACCAGGGCGATCGGCCTGCACAAGGGGTCGGTCCGCACGTCGCCGGGAGACTCCGCCGCCAAGGGGCTGGGCTCACAGGGCATCGGTCACGCACTGCAGTGGGCGGTCATCCGCTGGGCCAAACAGAGCGGCGCACTCGAGTACGACCTGTGCGGGACGCCGCCGTCGGCGGAGGTCGACAACCCGGAGCGCTACTTCTACGGCAATGGCAAGTTCAAACGCAGCTTCAAAAGGGACGTCACCGACCACCTCGGCGCCTGGGACCTTCCCCTGAGCGGGTGGCGGAGCCGGATCTGGGTGGCGGGGTACGAACGTGAGTGCGAGCGCTTGTCGATGGTGCTGCGCCGCACCCTCTTCTACTGATGGGAGGTACGGCCCTCGTCGCCGCGCACAGCGGCACCGTGACGGTCGAGTCACCCGACAGCGGGGGAGCGGTGTTCCGGGTGCTGCTGCCGCGCTCCGGCGGGGATCAGTAGGGTCAGGGGACGGTGCTTCCCGCGCTCGGCGACGGCCGCCCGCGCGCTCGGTGCGGTGTCCGGAGTCGTTCCGACCCTGGACGCTCAGGTGGACGGCTCGGCCGGGAGGAGCAGGCGAAGGGCGCGTTCGAGGTTGTCGGCCAGGTCGGTGTCCGGGTGGGCGATCCAGTACTCGTGGGCGGTGAGCGTCGCGGCGAGGGCCGCGTGCCCGACCGCCATGGGAAACAGTGCGTCGGCGGGTTGTCCGGTCCGAGCGCCGGCGTATTCGACGGCCGCGGCGCGCCAGCGGGCATGATGCTGTGAAGCCTGTGCCTGCACCGCGGGTTCCGTCAGCACGAGCTGAGCTCGGTGCCGGGCCCACTCGATCTGATCCTCCGGAAAGGTCGCGAGCGCGTCGACCACCGCCCGCACGATCACGGTCTCGTACCGCTCGGTCGGCGACCCGGCGGCGAGCAGCTCGCGGAGCAGGCCGATCTCGCCCTCCGACTCGACCCACAGGACGTCCCCCTTGGTCGGGAAGTACCGGAAGAAGGTTCGGCTGCTGATCCCTGCCGCCCGCGCGATGTCCTCGACGCTGGTCTGCTCGAATCCCCGCTCGACGAACAGTCGCTGTGCGACGGCGGCGAGTTCGTGTGCACTCGTCGCGGCCGGTCTGCCTCCGCGGTCCACGCGGCCCCCTGTGCTGGTCACGTGCCCATGCTTCCAGGTCGGGTAACGAGTCGGTGTCGTTCCACTCGGTGATGTCGGAACCATTCCCTTTTGTCATTGACTGCCATAACCTCGGGGCACGACGCAGTGCTGCGGAAGGTCGGCGCTGCATGTGCCGAAAGGTCAACTGTCATGGGACAACTCGATGGCCAGGTCGTCTTCGTCACCGGCGCCGCGCGCGGTCAGGGGCGCAGTCACGCGGTGCACCTGGCGCAGGAGGGTGCCGACGTCATCGCGGTCGACATCTGCCGGCAGGTGGAGACCGTGCCCTATCCGACTGCGACACCCGACGACCTCGCCGAGACCGAACGCCAGGTCAAGGCGCTCGGGCGTCGGATCGTCACCCGTGAGGCCGACGTCCGCGATCTGGCGGCGTTGAAGGAGGCCGTCGACGCCGGGGTGGCCGAGCTGGGCCGACTCGACATCGTGCTTGCCAACGCCGGTATCTCGGTGCCCGCCCCCACCCTCGAGATGCCCGAGCAGACGTGGTCGACGATGATCGACATCAACCTCACCGGCGTGTGGAAGACGTGCGCGGCCGCGGTGCCGCACATCATCGCCGGCGGCCGCGGCGGGTCTGTGGTGATCACCAGCTCGCTGGCGGCGTTGAAGGCCAACGCGAACACCGCGCACTACTCGGCGGCGAAGGCCGGCCTGGTCGGCTTCATGCGGGTCCTGGCGCAGGAACTCGCGCCGCAGAAGATCAGGGTGAACACCATCCACCCCACCACCGTCGCCACCGACATGATCCTCAACGACGCCACCTACGAGTTGTTCCGGCCCGATCTCGCGAAGCCGACCCGCGGCGACTTCGAGGAGGCCGCGCTGACCCTCAACGCGCTGCCGGTGCCCGCGCTCGAAGCGATCGACATCTCCAACGCCGTGCTCTACCTGGTCGGGGAGAGCGGACGGTACGTCACCGGCACCACGCACACCGTGGACGCAGGCGGGCAGCTCTGACGACCGCGGTCGCACTGTCGACATCGGTTCCACCGAAGTTGTTTCACCACCACATGTTCCACGAGAACTGGAGGACGAATCAATGGGAATGCTGGACGGAAAAGTCGCATTCGTCACCGGCGGCGCGCGCGGACAGGGGCGTGCGCACGCGGTGACCTCGGCCCGCGAGGGCGCGGACGTCGTCATCGTCGACATCGCGCGGCAGATGGGGTCGGTGCCCTACAAGATGGCCGACACCACCGACATGGCCGAGACCGTCGCCGAGGTGGAGGCACTGGGCCGGCGGGCTTTGTCCTTCGAGGTCGACGTCCGCGAACAGTCCGAGCTCGACGACGCCGTCGCGCGGACGATCGCCGAGCTCGGCAAGATCGACATCCTGATTGCCAACGCCGGAATCTGGACGCAGGGGCCGTTCTGGGAACTGACCGAGGACGCGTGGGAGGAGATGATCGGTGTCAACCTCACCGGCGTCTGGAAGTCCGCGAAGGCCGTTGCCCCGCACATGATCGAACGGCAGAGCGGGTCGATCATCATCACGTCGTCGGTCAACGGACTCGAACCGGGGATGAACTACGCCCACTACGTCGCGGCCAAGCACGGCGTTATCGGGCTGATGAAGAACATCGCGCTTGAGCTCGCGCCGTATGGCGTTCGCTGCAACTCGATCAATCCGGGCGCGATCAAGACCCCGATGACCGACCACCAGGGCGCGTGGGACATGTTCGCCGGCCACGAGGGCGGCACTGAGGCTGACATGCTCGAGGGCGGTTACCACTTCCACGCCCTCAAGGGCACGACATTCATGCCGCCGCAGGTCATCGCGGACACCGCGCTGTACCTCAACTCGGATCTGGCTGCCTCCGTCACCGGGGTGACCATCCCGGTCGACGCGGGCCACCTGCTGCTCACCGGCGTGAACCCCGCACCGGTCAAGTAGATCGGGGGGTGCCGGGCGAGCGGTGGCCGCCCGCCCGGCACGACGGAAGCCCAGGGGTACCGGGGCCGACTGTGGCGTGAGAACGACACCTCGTCCCGGATGTTTCGGTAACCCGTTGAGGCAGTGTTGATTCCGATGGGGGAGCGGTTGTCGGTGCCCGGCCCAGGCCCCATTTGCCGCGTCGGGACGGAGCGCCCCACCGCCACCCCCGCCCTCGAGGTGGCCTGAACGAAGTCTCCACCGGATCCAGGGCGGGTCGATCCCGAATTCGGATCCCGAAGCCTGCGGTGGACAAGACGTTCCGCCCGTTCGATCCGAGGCAGGGGTTGTTGTGGCCTCTACCTGCTACTACGCTGACACAAGTGCCCGGCAGCGGTCTGCGCAAGGTGGGTGTTGAAGAAGAGTTCCATCTCATCGACGCCACTACCCGGCGCCTGACCCGCGCGCCCCGGAACTGCTCGCCACCCTGCCTGAGAACGACTACGTCGAGGAGCTCCAGCGGTGCGTGGTCGAGGTGAACAGCGGTGTCTTCGCAGGCCTTCAGGACCTGCGGGAGGACCTGGTGCACCATCGACAACTCCTCGTCGGGGCCGCCGACCGCCTCGATATCGGCGTCGTCGCCGCGGGCGCGGTACCGCTTTCGGTTCCTGCTGAGATGCTGGTCACCGAAACTCCCCGTTACCGGCGGATGCTGGCGGACTACCAGTTGCTGGCCCGAGAGCAACTCATCTGCGGCACCCAGGTTCACGTCGATGCGCCGGTGCGCGACGAAGCTGTTCGAGTGGCCAACCGCGTCGCACCATTTCTTCCGCTCTTCCTGGCGCTGAGCGCGAGTTCACCGTTCTGGTCCGATGGCTCGGACACCGGTTACGCCAGCGTTCGGACGTTGGTGTGGCTTCGCTGGCCCAGTGCCGGGCCGTTTCCGTCCGCCGTGAAATCCGCCGCCGAATACGATGCCTTGATCGCCCACGGAATGGTGTATTTCGACGTCCGCCCCTCGGCGCGGGTGCCCACGCTGGAACTGCGGGTGTGCGACAGCTGTCCGGACGTCGACACCATCGTCCTGATCGCCGGCCTGTTCCGGGCCCTCGTCGAACATGAAGTGCACGGCCTCCGGGCGGGCGTCCCTCCTCTCGAAATATCGCCCACGCTGGCGCGGGCCGCACTGTGGCGCGCTGCACGGTCCGGACTCGAGGGGGACCTGGTGGACGTGGCAGCAGCGGTGCCGCGACCGGCCCGGGAGCTGGTCGAGCAGTTCGCTCACATGCTGCGCCCCGAACTCGACGAAGCCGGGGACTGGGACACCGTATCCGAGTTGGCAGCGGCGGCCATCCGCGGCGGGAGCTCGGCATCACGACAGCGTCGATTCCTGCGCAGGCGTGGCCGACTGACCGACGTGGTCGACCTGCTGCGGGCCGAGACAACGGGCCTGATGACATCGTCGGCGGCGGCCGATGACCCCGATGGGACGTTGCTGTACTGCTACCGGCCGATACACGACCCCGGGACGGCGGATTGCTCCGGCGAGGCGGCCGCTCCGGACGGATCACCCCACTAGGAATGACTTGCGCACGGCGGCCCGCTCGGGCTCGATCGAGCCCGGGGAGTGGGGCGGGCTCGCCTACGCGGGCTCGAGGTCGCGCTCGAACTCGATTTCATCCCGAATCGGGATCTTGTAGTAACCCACGTCGGGGATGTCCGGCTCCAGGGTCCGTCTCGCCTCGTCCGCTGCGCCGCATCGAACGGCCGACAGGTGGAAGCCGCGCCGCTGGTAGAACTGCATCGAGTCGAGGTTGTCGTTCGTCGTGACCAACCACAGTCGGGAACAGCCTTGTGCACGGGCGACTTCGACGATGCGTTCGATGAGTGCCGTGCCGACGCCGCCCCATTGGCCGGATGCGCGCATGTTGACGATTTCGCAGTTCGTGCCGTCGATGTCGTAGATCAGCACCCCGACCGTCTCGTCGTCGGTCGATGCGATCAGGGCCGGGCGGTCGCGTGCGTCGACCAACTCGCCGCGCCGGGCAATCTGGGTGGTGTGCTGCGCCTGGAGGAATGACGTCAGGCGTGGCTCTCCTGCGGGTACCTCATAGATGTCGACCATCGTCCCTATTTTCCTCGCCCCGCCTCGGCTGGACCAGGGCGGATCTGTCGGGTTGGGCCGCGTGACGCACCAGAACGAACATGGTTGCGTTCCCCGGGAGGTCGGCACGATGTTGTCCACTGCCGCGAAGATCAGTGCCGACGGTCGTCGGCGACCCACCGACCGAACGACACAGCGGCACCGCCGACCGGCTCGCCGCTCTGGTGGCCGATCTCGATGAGAACCGCCCGAACGATTCCTCCGTCGCCGACGCCCCGGCGTGTTCAGTCCCAATCGGACCGAGTGCGGTTCAGCTGGAGTGTGCGGGCGATCCTCGGGCACGCTCGTCCTGCGCGTGCTCGACGACCCAGGCCGCGATCTGGGCTCGTGAGGTGAACCCGAGTTTGGTGAGGATGCGTTGCACGTGGCCCTGCGCGGTTCGTTGGGATATCACGAGCCGGGTGGCGATCGCCTTGTCGGTCAGGCCCTCGGCGACGAGGTCGGCGACCTGCCGTTCCCGGTTGGTCAGGCTCGTGTGACCGGCGGGTGGTGCCGCGGCCGCGGGGTGCTCGCCGAGGGAGTGGGCGACGGCTTGCTCGAATCCCAGGGCCGCACCCTCGCGTCGGGCGGCCTCGAACGCTCGCTCACCGAGTGCCCGGCGGGCCTGCCGCTCGCAGTTCTCGTGGTGGGCGAGCAGGTTGTGGAACAGCACGGGGGAGCTGCCGGCGGACCGGCCCAGCGCCTCGGCGGCGCCCAGCAGGACCGCGGCGCCTTGCGCCTTGTCCTGTTCGGCGGCGATCCATGCCAGTGCCTCCAGGGCGACGGCCGCGGTGAGGGGTTCGTCCGCCAGCCGGGTCAGCCGCAGGCACTGTTCGAGTAACCGGGCTGCTCGACCGTGATCGCCCTGCTGCCTGACCGCCACCCCCATGGCAGCGGGTCCTCGCGGGCCTTCAGCTCGTCGAGCGAGTCTGCGGACCCCGCCGGCTGATGGGGTGGGTCGAGCGGGCGCGGCACCGACTCGGGGGAATGAGTCCAGGCGTCGGCGGCCCGGCTGTTGACCATCGCTCTGCTTGCCGATGAAGTGGCGGGACATGCCCGGACAGGGGTTCGGCCGAAAATGCTTTCACATTCTCGGCCGGATCTCTGCTTCTCGAGTTTTTCACCGTTCCCGATTACTCGTTCGATCCGCGAATCTCAATGTACGCGCGCCAAGCGGCCCAAGGCAATGCCGCGCAATCCGGCTCGCGGCGGGTGCTGCCGACGAGGGTGCGGCGGCCGCGGGTCGGAACATCTCGGGGGTCCCTCGCAGGTCGCTCCGCTCGTCGTCACGCCTGCCGAGCTCGGAGGCCAGCACGGGATCACGCGTGCGCAGGACCTGTTCGCCGACTGTGGCCATCTCACCGGCCGCCCGCCCCATCCGGGCGAGCAGTTCCTCCGCCTCCCCGGAGGTGACGTGGTCGGGGTGTCGGCGGCGCACGCTCTCGGCCACGTGTTGCGCCAGCCCGCCCATCCGGCTCAGATCCGACACCGCCACCGCGATCGCCCTCCCCGGCCGGCTTCGTGCTCGCCGCGAGTGGTCACCGGGAGGCCGCGTCCCCGGTGCCGATGGAGCCCGGTCGAGCGCGGCGCGGCGTGAGGGGTCGGTACTCGCCGTGCCGCGGTCGGTGAGTGTGTCGTCTGCGGTCGGTTTCGGTCATGCCGCCCCGGTGGCCGAGGGAACGCTGGGCTCGACCCGGCAGTGGTCGTCGACCAGCGGGTGGCGAGTCGGGCGGGTGTGGCACCACCGCAGGACCGGGACGCCCGAGTCGGCGTTGCGGTGGATCCCCGTGTGGCCCGGCCGCCGGTGGCCTCCTCACGGGCAGGTTCAGCGGGCGCCAGCCATCCGCCGCCACACCTGCACCCGAAAACCGCAGTGCGAGTGGACAATCTCTTCGACACGGTCGGAGCCCGAAACGCGGGTGGGAGAGTCTCGGAGGTCACCCCCCCGGGGGGAGGTCGGGCGGTCCTTCGTGCCGTCTAGCGTGAGACGTATGTCGGTGGTTCTCGCGGGTCGGTACGAGTTGCGGGGAGTGCTCGGTCGCGGCGGGATGGCGGACGTCCACGAGGGGTGGGACCGGCGACTCGGCCGTCCGGTGGCGGTGAAGGTGCTCCGTGCGGAGTTGGCATCGGTTCCGGGCACCCGTCGGCGTTTCGAGTCGGAGGCCCGGTTGGCCGCGACCCTCAATCACCCGAACGTCGTCGCCGTCCACGACAGCGGCGAGGATGCCGGTGTCCCCTACATCGTGATGGAACGCCTGCCCGGTCGGTCGCTCGCCGACGACATTTCCGCCGGTCCCCTGCCCGGACCGCGGGTGCGCGCGATCCTCGCCCAGATCCTGGCCGCGCTCGGTGCGGCCCACGCGTTGGGCATCGTGCACCGCGACATCAAACCCGGGAACGTCCTGTTCGACGCCGCGGGCACCGTGAAGGTCACCGACTTCGGCATCGCCAAGAGCGCCGACACGGACCACACCACGACGGGCCTGGTCCTCGGCACCGTCGCCTACCTCGGTCCCGACCGCATCGCCGGCAATCCCGCGACCGTCGCGGACGATCTCTACGCCGTCGGCGTCGTCGGCTACGAAGCGCTGTCGGGGCGACGCCCGTTCACGGGTGAGACGATCGCGTCGCTGGTCCACGCCATCATGAGCGGGCAGTACCCGCCGCTGGCCACTCTGCGGCCGGACGTCGACCCCGGCCTCCTCGCGGTGATCGACCGCGCGATGACCCGCGACCCGCACCGCCGCTTTCCCGACGCACACGCCATGGCCACCGCACTGCAGGCCCCGCACCCGACGGCTCCACCGCCGACGCGGGCGTTCACCCCCGCAGCACCCGCGCCGGCGGCATTGCCCGCTCCGGTTCGACGATCGCGGCGAATGGGCGTGATCGCCGCCGTCGCGGCTCTGCTGGTGGCCGTCGCGCTCGTGGCACTCGTCGTCTCCATTCGTGACGACGGGAGCACCGTCGGCCCCGCCTCGGTCAGCCCGACTCCTCCACCGGTCACCAGCACCGTCGTCGCGCCGGTCGGGCCCCCGGTGACGAACGTTCCCCCGCAGACCGAGTCGGCTCCGGGCAACGGAAACCACGGAAACCACAACGGCAACGGGGGCACCGGAAAGAGCAACGAGAAGGGCAACAAGAGCGGTAACTGAGCGACACACCCCCGCCCGTTCGACACCACCACGGAGGCGGATGCGCGCCCGGCGCTCGAACTCCAGCCCGCATAGCTCGCTGGGCTTCGTGGCGAGCAAGTTCCGGCTGCTGCGGGGTCTTCCGTTCCGGTTCTCGCTGAACGACCACGGCCCGCAGCACTACATCGCGGCCCTGACCCCGCGCGGGACGCCCAACGAGTTCGGCGACGCCCATCTGATCCCGGCGACGTGATCTCCTCGCGCTGCGAAACGAACAGTGGATGAACGGAGCAGCGGGTCGCCCGGGGTTCAGTCGAGGGTGAGCTGGCCGCGGTGGAAGTCGAAGTGCCGGCCGGGGTAGCGGTAGAGCTGCTCGACGGTCATGTAGTCGGTGAAGAACGGATCCCAGCGGACCGGAAAGTGCATGCCGCTGTGCAGGTCGGCGTCGGTCTCCTGCGCGAGGTGGCGATGGAGGGAGGCGATGATGCGGTCGAAGTGACTGCCCATCCGGCGGCGGTCGTAGACGCGGGCCGCGAGGGCGGAGCCTCGGTAGTTGACCTCGTCGAACACCGGGGTGGCGGCGTCGAGTGCGCGCGCGAACCGGCGGCTCGCACCGTCGGGCAACCGAGAGAAGACCCGGATCAGCGGGAGTAGCCGGCGCACGACCATGTAGCCGAAGACCATGTGGAACAGCAGCTGCTCGTTGGTCCAGCGGGTGCCGTTCGAGCGGCGATCGAAATCCTCCGCGGACGCACGGCCCAGGAGTGCATGCAGCGAACGCCGGGCCCGTTCGAAGTCCGCGATGATCGCGCCCCGATCCACCGGTTGACCCTCGGGCATGACGCATCCTCACCCTGCGACGCTGCGGTCCACTGCCGTTCGACTCATTGTCCGCCGTGGGATGGAGTCGGCGGCACCCGACGCGAGGGGCTGTGTTCAAGTCGGGGCGCGGGATCGGTCCACACCAATCGGGCGCCTGCTCGAGACCGCGCCGACGGCACCGGTGTTCGACACCGGCCGCTACCAAGCGGCCGTGACTGCGGGCAAACCCCGTGTACGGCCGTGTTCACCGCCCTGCAGAGGACTGTCCACACCACCCACTGCGGGGCTCGGCTACTTGGGCTCAGAGTGGGCAACGGTCGCTGTCGTCCGCGTCGCTGCGCGGGGTGGGCCGCGACCCCCGGCACCTGGTGGGCCGGCTCGCCCGCGTTCGACCGACCTGATTCGGCGGCAGGTGCGTCCAACTCACGGTTGGTTCGTCTGAGGTAGCGGACTCCCACCCACCACCGGGAGGGAGCACCTTCTTCCGAGGACCCTCCGATGACCACCCACCCGTCCACCGATTACGCCGGAGACCACCTCGGGGGTGTCCGATGAGCGCCCCGGCCGTCGTGGTCGAGGATCTCCATGTCGTGTACGGCAAATCGTGGGCCCTCGAAGGCGTCGACCTGACCGGGTTCCGTAGTTGGTGGGCACATGATTTCGCCGCGGCCAGGCTCGCCGCGCACCAATGCGGCGCTGGAGATGGTGGCCCCGCTCAAGCGGTCCGAGGGTCGGCAGCTCGCGATTCTATGGCTCCGGAAACCGCTTCTGCCAGTAGAGATTTCGCAATATTCACTGTCGGCTCTATGGGTACCCAGTTGTGTTGGCGCATCGTCCGCTGATTCCGTGCGCTTCATGAATGTGTACGCGGTTCTGTTGGTACGGGCGGATTCCTCATCGCGGTTGCGAGGGTTCCGATTGAACAGACCGAGGGCGCCGGCAAGGCCACGCCGGTTCTCCTCTCCGGCTTCGCGCGTTCGCCGGCCTGGTCTGGCTCACGAGACTCGGATGACGCTCGTGTGAGCGCTATTTCGTCTGCTTCGTATGGGTCGCATGCGGACTCCATGCTGTCGTGTGTCGGTGTCGACAGGCGTCCGTCTCGTGCGGTCGCGCCCGCGGCGGCCGGACGAGGGGCGTGCTCGCCGCGGCGTACGACCTGTCTCCGACGCGAGCCCACGGCGTCGCCCACCGCGCCATCGACCCGGGGAGACGACGTAACCGCCGTTACCGGTAGTCGCTGATCGTGGCCACCCCGCCATGCGGTCGTCGCCCACTTTTCGGCCGGAACATGCGTCCCGTCGGGGGCATCGATTACCAGGCGGCGTTGTCGTTGACGCGATCGGCGAGGACCGTGCAGTAGGTGCGGTCGGTGCCGGGCATTGGGCGCGTCGCGTAGCCGGTGTGGTCGCCGCGGTACAGGTAGCCCTCGACGTCGTCGATGGCGTTGGAATACTGGCGCCAGACCGTCCAGGGGTGCCACCACTCGATCAGCACCGCCTGCCATCGTCGGGTGCGCAGCCGGTCGAGCAGGTCCACCACCCAGGCCCGCGGATCCGCCAGCGAAAACGCCGCGGACTGGTCGGCGAGGGTGCGCAGGGGCGAGTTGGCGGGGCAGCAGCAGATGACATCGCGGGGATCGGCGATCTGCCAGACCGGCATCGCGCCACCGATCGAGCGTCGGCCGGCGATCCCCCAGCCGGGCAGTCCGGCGGACTCGGGCCGCAGCGGGTCGGCGATCAGGCCGACGCCGCGCACCACCAGGTCGGGATGCAGGCCCCGGGCAATCTCGGCGGCGACGTTTCCGGCGAGTGCAGCGCCGCCGGAGTATCCCAGCAGTACAACGGGGTTGGGATCGTCGGCGATCATGTCGAGCAGCAGCGCCCGGCCGTCGGCCAGGGCCTTGTCGAACGAGGAGCCTCCCGGCTCGGGATAGGGCCCGTAGCTCGCCTCCCACGGCACCTCCCTGGTCGTGAATCGGGTGGGATCGAGCAGGGTGGTGGTGTTGGTGAGCATGTTGGCCTCGAGAGGCTCCGCGATGCCTCGGCAGGTCAGGACGGTGATCATCGTCAATCCCTCTCGCAGTACCTCGTCGACGTCGATGTCCAGCTTCGTGTACAGCGCGCGGGCGGGTGGGCTGTTCTGCTCGGCCGGTGCGGGGGCCGACAGGGCTCGGGCGAATTGGTCGGCGGGGCAGGGGCGGCCCTCAGGCCCGGGCGCACCGTGTACCAGGCATGGCATGTCCTCGCGCCCCGCGATGGTTGTGTCGGCGTAGTTCGGTTCGCGGAACTCTTCGGGGCCCCGGACGGCTCACGCAACCACCGCACCGGGACGGGTGGCTTCACCGAGGGCGGGGAGCAGATCCAGCAATGCTGCCGCGATCTGCTCGGCGATCCGTTCGAGCACCTCACCGCCGAGCCCGACCGGATCACTGATCGACTCGCGGCGGGGCCTGGAGCGGTCCCGGTGCGCGTGGAGTTCACCCACGGTGTGCGCCCCTGTCAACCACACGACGCGGTGCGCCTCGAGCAGGGTGAAGGTGCGGGGCCCTGCCTCCGGCACAAGCCGCACCGACTCGTCCCGTAGGTGCTCGGTCATTGCGAGCACGAGATCGGCACGGTCGATCAATTCGGGCCGCAGCCGGCGGGCGACAAAGCCAGTGGGATCGCCGCCGAGTCCGCGGAGCACCTCAGCGGCGACCGGTTCCATCGGGAAGCCGACCAACGCCCGGGTGCCCGCGCTCTCTGCGGTAAGGCCGGCCAGTCCGCGCTGCTCGGCGATGGCCACCGTCAGCCGCTCGGCGATCGCCGAGCGGCACACGTTGCCGTTGCAGAGGAACAAGACGTGCATGGCGGGCACTGTAGCCACGGCATTCGGGGCGTCGCACGCCGCGAAGTGGTCAGTATCAGGTGAATCACCGGACATTCACCGAGACGACCCGAAGTGTTCGTCACCCGCTCCCCGGCCGGCAACCTCCGGCCCGCGCGTCAGTGCGGCGGCCAGTCGACGCGGTGGCGAACGCGACCCGATGCCCGTGCTGCGTGGCCTTGATCCCGAGGCCGATCACCAGGATGCTTCTATCTCTGTCAAGCGGTTCGAGCTGGGTGCCTGCTCTGAAGCGATCGAGGGCAGCATGGGACGCCGCCGCACACCTCCGTTGGTGCGGTGGTCGGCGTAGGCCTTGGTCCGTGGGTCGTGACTGAGGGGAGAGCACGATGGTGTGCAGTGCCCGGTTGCGTTGCCGGTCGCCGCTGCGATTGAGGCGGTGGCGGACGGCCTGCCCGCTGCTGGCCGGGACGGCTCCCCGAGCTCGGTCTCCGGATCGGCTGCCTGGGCCTCGAGAAACAGCGCCTGCCGCGCGCAGGTGCGCAACGCCCGAACGGCGCAGCGGTGTTCGACACGGTGCTGTGGCGGCATCACACCTGCCGCCTCGTCGAGCTGAGCGTCAGGATGCTGGAGGTCTGCGGTTCGTAGCGGCCCGCGTCAACCGAGGGCGGAGCGGATGCGCGCGGCGTAGCCGGCCGCCTCGGAGTCGTCGGCGTACTTGGTTCTCGGCCAGAAGAAGCCACGCAGGCCGTCGCCCTTGGTGCGGGGGACGACGTGCACGTGCAGGTGCGGGACCGACTGGGACACCACGTTGTTCATCGCGACGAAGGATCCCTGCGCACCCAGGCCGGTGACCATCGCCGCGGAGAGGCGCTGCGCGACGGTGAAGACCGGTGGCACGAGATCTGCAGGCAGGTCGGCGAGGACGTGGACGTGATTCCGTGGAACCAGCAGCACATGCCCCTTGATCAGGGGCCGGCGGTCGAGGAACCCGACCGTGTCCGAGTCCTCGTGCACGATGTGCGCGTCGACCCGCCCGGCGACGATGTCGCAGAACACACAGTCGGCCGGCATCGTTCACTCCTCCCGGCACCGCTCGAGCAACGCCTCGGCCTGCGGGTGAAGGTCGTCGACCGCGGCCCAGCCGAGTACCCGCAGGCCGGCCGCCGCGACGGTGGTCGCGGTGACGAGCTCACCCGCTGTGGCGGCGGTTTCGGCGTCGCTGCGTTCGTTGATCACCGTCTCGACGATGCGGAACGGCAGGCCGCACCGCGCGTCGTCGTCGCCGGGCGCAGGAATTCCGGATTCGTGTGGAGCGAGATCGGTGAGGACGAGGCGGGACAGGTGGGCGTACCGGGTCCGTAGCTTTCGCCGCTCCTCCCGGAAGCGGGTGAAGCGTTCGGTGCGCAATTCCGGGAGCAGATACAGCGCGCCGAGATTCCACCGGCCCGACAGCAGTTGCCCGGCGTCGAACAGCAGCAGCGCGTACAGCCGGACAGCGGCTGGTTCGGGGCGGTCGGCCAGCCGGTTCGCCACATCCAGGGCGTCCGAGACGGTGCCCTCGAGCAGCGCGACGAGAATGTCGTCCTTGGTGGCGAAGTGGTGGTAGAGGGACGCCTGTCGCATGCCGACGGCATCCGCGATCTGCCGGGTCGATGTGGACGCGAAACCCTTGGTGGTGAACAGTTCCGCCGCCGCGTCGAGGATCTCGGCCGCCGCGGTACGGCCCGGTCGGCGTTGTTTGCTCAGGCGGGGGCGTCCGGGTCCGGCATTGGTCACGCCTCCATCCTGCCAGTGCCACGCCGGGATACCGTGAACCGACTTTGGAGGTGCGATGACCGAGTTTCCGTCCATGCCACGTTCCGCGCGTGCCGTCACCCGTCAGTGGCAGGCGCTGGCGCAGGGACCGTCGGCGGACGGGACGTTCGACCCGGCGCGGCTCGAGGGGCTGCCCGATCCCGTGCGGCGGTGGCTCGGACGGTCGATCGCCGACGCGGTCCCGCTCGCGAAGGTGGCCTGCTTCACGATGCGGGGCGAGATCAAGCTTGGATCCTGGCGGCCCTTCACCGCGACCCAGATCCTGCGGCCCGGCGTGGGCTTCGTGTGGGCGGCGACCGCCCGGATGATGGGCCTCCCGGTGCCCGGCTACGACCGGTACGCCGACGGGGTGGGGGAGATGCACTGGCGGCTGGGTGGAGTGATCCCGGTGATGTCGAAGAGCGACGACCGGATCACCCGCAGCGCCGCGGGGCGGCTCGCGATCGAGTCGGTCCTGGTGCCGACGGCCTGTATCGGCGCGAGCTGGACGGAAGACGAGCGGGGCGCGCACATGACCTGGATGACCGACGGCCACGAGGACATGGTCGATGTCGACATCGACACCGACGGTCGGCTGCGCGGCGCCACGATGCAGCGCTGGGGCACCCCGAGCGGGGTGGGGTACGGGCGGTACCCGTTCGGGGTGGCCGTCGAGGTGGAGACCGAATATGCCGGCGTCACCGTCGCCTCGCGGTTCCGGGTCGGATGGTGGTGGGGGACCGACCGTCAGGACGAAGGCGAGTTCTTCCGCGCCCGAGTCACCGACGTGAGGTTCCGCTGACCTGTCGAGCCGTCAGGGCGCGGCGCAGCAGCGGGATCATCGGCCGGGGGCTGGGCGCGCCGGTGCGGCGGAACGGGGCCGAATCACGGGACGCGGCCACCCATTCCGCGGGGGCGACGCCGGAGAGGTCGAGCCGGAACCCGGTCGCCGCGCACAGTTGGTGCAGCAGCAGAGTGCCGGTACGCCCATTGCCCTCCCGGAACGGGTGTGCGTGGTTGTAGGTGACGTACACCGCGGCGAGCGCATAGGAGAGACGGCCGTGGTCCACGCGCGGCCAGTCCACCGTCGCGACCGCGATCTCCACTTCCCGCAGGTACCGGGTGATGGCGCCGACCGGAGCGAAACCGTCCCCGTTCTTCACCAGGTCCACGATGCGGGTCTGGCCGGCCCACGCGAACACGTCACCGAAGACGTGGCGATGCAGGGCGTGGATGTGGTCGGCGTCGATCCGGCGGACCGGGGGAGCACCCTGCAGATGCGCCTCCAGCAGCCGGGCCGCGGTTGCCGCGAACTCGACATCCCGCAGCTGGGTGGCGTCGCGCAACCCGAAGTTGTTGCGCAGCACCGGTGTCCCGGTCAGCAGGTAGGGCTGGGGCAGCGCGAACCGGCGCCTGCGGGTGGTCACCGGCAGGGCAGACGCCTGTAAGCGGCGAAGTTCGAGGAACCGCGCGTGATCCAGGTCCCCGGCGGCCAGGGCGACCAGATCGGCGACGTCCCTCCGGTCCGGGCGCCAGCCCTCCAGGAGTTCGGCGGCGACGGTCTGGTCGACGCCATGGGCGTGCTCGGGAGGGAGCGCGGCGAACAGGTCCGGCCACGCGGTGGAGGCGGCGATCATGCCGGAGGTCCCGCGTACGCCAGTTTGCGCTGCACCCCGGCGATCTCGCGGACCGCGCCGGCGAGCAGGCTGCGCTGCAACGGACTCAGGGCGTCGGGATCGACGACGTCCGTGGGCGGCTCACCCCGCTCGATCCGTTCGCACTGGTGCCGCAGCCGGATCTGGGTGAGCGCGTCGAACGCCTCCCCTAGAACGCGGCCGTCGTCCTCCGGCAGCAGTCCGGCCGCCACCCCGGCCCGAAGACGCACCGGGGTGGCCTCGGCATCCAGCCCCGCGGCGGTGCCCGCCCACCTGGCAATGTTCACGATCGGGGCCAGACCCTGTGCCTTGACGTCAACCGACTCCACGCGCCGAGTGAGGCTCCACCGCCGCGATGTGAGTGCGGCCTTCTCCTCGACGGCCTCGCGCAGCAGCAGGGCCAGCGCGTCCGGACGCGACCGCAGGGCCGCGGCAGTGTGCCGCGCCAGATCGAGATCCGGGTCGCCGTGGACCACGCGACTGTCGACGAGCATCGCCAGCATCACCAGCGCCTGATCGGACCACGGGTCGGCCAGCCAGCCGTCGATCGCGGCGTGCCACTGGTCGCGCGAACGGGCGAACCGCGGACGCGACGCCAGCGCACCCTTGTCGTCGGCACGCAGTGAGCACCGGTCGAGCAGCGTGTGCACGCGCGAGGCGCGGTCGGTGGCGTCCCGTGACGTCGTCGACCCCTCGCGCCACACCGTCGCGCTGTCCACGTCCGAACTCGGCATCGCCTCCCGGCGCGCGACACTGCCCAGGACGAGCCATGCTGCGCTGGAAGGGGATTCGCTGTCGGTCAGTTCGACCGCGCGAGCGACGGCGGTGCCGACCACGACGGAGAGGATCGCACTCACGTCGGTTGCCGCGACCCTGGCCCGCGTCAACTCCGTCACCAGGCGGGGTATGCGGGCGGTCGCGGCGACGAGTGTGGTGGTGTCCTCGGCGCGGGCGATGTCACCGCGCACCAGGAAACCTCCGCGGGTGGCATTGGCGAGCAGGTCGGTGTCCTCGACGACCCCGAGCGCTTCCCCGGTGTCGGACACGACGGGCAGGCGGCGGACGCCGTGCGCGAGCATGTCCAGCAGGGCGTCCGCGCCCAGCGTGGCCGCAGGCACGGTGCGCGCGGGCGCACTCATCACCGCGGACACCGGGACCTGCGGACTCTGCCCCGCCGCAACCACTCTCCGGCGCAGGTCGCCCTCGGTGAGGATGCCGAGCAGGTCGTCGCGGAGGCGGATCAGCACGCAGCGGCGACGACTGTCGGTCATCAGACGGGCGGCCTCGGCGACGGATGTCTCGGGCGCGCAGGTCAGGGCCGGTGCGTGCAGCAGTTCTCCGACCGGCCGCATCGCCGGGTCGCGCACCACCAGCGGTTCGTTCATGGGCCCCATCCTGACAGGAACGCCAGGGAGACCGGCGCTGTGAGCAGTCCGAAATGGTGGTGTAACAGGCGTCATCACCCCGAAACGCAACCGCTACACGGCGAAACGCGGGAGACACCGTCAGAAAACGGGCGCCACGAAAACTGTCAACCGACAGAAACCCGCCGACCGCGCACCTCGCAGGAGAGCCCATGACGACCGTGGCATCAAAGACCGGTGACGACGGTGACCTCGCCGAATTCGGGTACGAGCAGCAGCTGCACCGCTCCCTCGGCAAGTTCGCCTCGTTCGCCGCCGGTTTCTCGTTCGTCTCCATCCTCACCACGATCTTCCAGCTGTTCGGCCTCGGCTTCGGATTCGCCGGCCCGGCCTTCTTCTGGACCTGGCCGGTGGTCTTCCTGGGCCAGTTCATGGTTGCGCTGTGCTTCGCGGAACTCGCTGCGCGGTACCCCATCTCGGGAGCGATCTACCAGTGGTCACGCCGCATGGCGGGGGAGGTGATCGGCTGGTTCGCCGGCTGGTTCATGATCCTCGCCCAGATCGTCACCGCCTCCGCCGCGGCCATCGCACTGCAGGTGGTGCTGCCGAACGTGTGGAGCGGCTTCCAGGTCATCGGCGACGACCCCTCGCTCACCTCGTCGTCCGGTGCCGCCAACGCGGTCCTCCTCGGGTCGGTGCTGCTGGTGCTGACCACGACCGTCAACTGCGTCGGCGTGAACTGGATGTCGCGGATCAACAACATCGGCGTCACCTGCGAGATCATCGGCGTCATCGCGGTGATCGGCATGTTCTTCACGCACGCCCAGCGCGGCCCGCAGGTGGTGTTCGACACCGGTGAGGCCGGCGGCCAGCCCGGCTACATCTGGGCCTGGATCGTCTCCGGCCTGATGGCCGCGTACGTGATGGTCGGCTTCGGATCCGCCGGCGAACTCGCCGAGGAGACCCGTAACCCGCGCCGCGTCGCGCCCCGAACCATCCGGCTGGCGCTGTCGGTGTCCGCACTCGGTGGCGGCCTGATGATCGTCGGTGCGCTGATGGCCGCGCCCAGCCTGACCGACGGCCGCCTCGCCACCGAGGGACTGCCGTACGTGCTGAACTCGATCCTGTCCTCGCCGTGGGGCACCCTGCTGCTGGTCGACGTGGCGATCGCGGTGACCGTCTGCACCCTCGCGATCCAGACCGCGGCGTCGCGGCTGATGTTCTCCATGGCACGCGACGGCCGGCTGCCTGCGTCGTCGATGCTCTCGAAGGTCAACCCGCGCACCGGAACCCCGATCGCGCCGTCCGTGCTCATCGGCGTGCTGTGCATCGCGGTCCTTGCCGTCAACGTCGGCAACTCGGCGATCTTCGCGACCCTGTCCAGTGTCTGCATCATCCTGATCTACCTGGCGTACCTGCTGGTCACCGTGCCGCTGCTGGTGCGGCGACTGAAGGGCTGGCCGAACGGCGGACCGCAGGTCGACGCCGAGGGCAAGCCGCTGTTCTCGCTCGGCCGCTGGGGTCTGCCCGTCAACATCGCCGCGGTCGTCTACGGCTCGCTGATGGTGGTCAACCTCGCCTGGCCGCGCGCCGAGATCTTCAACCCGACCGGTGAATACCCGGTCCTGCAGTGGGCCGGTCCGCTCACCGTCGCCGCCGTGGTGCTCCTCGGAGCGCTCTGCTACCCGCGCGGCAAGGCCGTCCCGAAACCCGTCACGATTGGAGCCTGACCCGTGTCCGTGAACACCGCCACCACCAGTGCCGCCCGCGAGCACGCCCGCTCGCAGGCCGGAGAGATCACCGATTCGATGCCGGTGCTGCCCGCGTCCGCGTGGCCGACCCCACCCGCCGGAATCGACGCGGATCGGCTCACCTGGGCCGAGACCGTCCCCGGTGGCCGCTACACGAGCAAGGTCCTCGCCCGGGGCGCCCGGATCCGATTGCGGGACATCGGCGGTCGCGCCTGCGCCACCGTCCTGCTGTACCGCGCCGACGCTCCGCACGAGCGCCTCAACGTGGCCGACACCGTGAAGGTGCCGTGGCAGGCGTACCTCGGGGTCGGGCATCCGCTGCTCTCCGACCAGGGACGGGTGCTCGCGACCGTGGTCGCCGACACCTCCGGCGCCCACGACACGTTCTGCGGCACGACCACTCTCGCCGGCAACACCGCCAAGTACGGCGACGGCGCCGTGCACTCGGCTTCGCCTGCCGGCCGGGAACTGCTCACCCTCGCCGCCGCCAAGCACGACCTGGCCCCGCGTGACCTGCCGCCGGCACTGTCCTTCTTCCACGGTGTCCGCGTGGAACCGGACGGTGCGCTGACTCCGACCGGAAACGCCGGGCCCGACACCGCGGTCGAACTGCTGCTGCACCTGCCGGTGATCGTGCTGATCGCCAACACCGCCCACCCCCTCGACGTCGCACCGGCCTTCGAGACCACCCCGCTCGAGGTGCTCGCCTGGCGGGCGCCCGCGGACCTCGATGCACTGCCGAACGACGATCCCGAATACCTCCGCGCGGTACTGAACACCGAAGACAGCTGGACTGCGGCGCAGTCCGATCTCACCCAGACCGCGTCGCGGTTCGGAAAGGACGCCCGATGACCGCCACCCTGCTCGCCGCCGAGGCCCTCGCGCTCGTTCCCGGCACCGTCGTCCTCGACGAGATCGTCGGCTCCCGCGGACCGTGGTCGGCGGTCGTCCGCGCCGGCGACGTCCTCACCATCGTGGACCTACACGGCAACCAGGCCGTCGACACCCTGATCTACGCGGCCGCCGACCGCACCGCCCGCTACGACGCCGCGGCCACCGTCACCGCGCAACGCAACCTGTTCCTCACCACCGGATCGGTGCTGCGCGCCCAGGACGGCACGGCGTTGATGACGATCGTCGGCGACGAGGTCGGCAACCACGACACCGTCGGAGGCGCCTGCTCGCAGGAGTCGAACACCCTTCGGTACGGCCACCACACCCGGCACCAGCACGCCTGCGTCGAGAACTTCCTGATCGAAGGCGCGAAGTGGGGCCTGGGCAAGCGTGACCTGGTCTCCAACATCAACTTCTTCATGAACGTGCCCGTCGACGCGGACGGCACCCTCGGCATCGTCGACGGACTGTCGGCTCCCGGCAAGCGCCTGGCACTGCGCGCCGAGATCGACGCGCTGGTGCTCGTGTCGAACTGCCCGCAGATCAACAACCCGTGCAACGGTTTCGACCCCACCGAGGTCCGGATGATCGTCACCCGTGAGGAGGAGCGATGACCAGCGTTGCGGTCGAGCGGCCGGGAATGCTCGCCACCGTCCAGGACTGGCCGGGCCGGGTCGGATACTGGCAGATCGGCGTGCCGCCGTCGGGGCCGATGGACGACCTGTCCTTCCGGCTCGGCAACATCGCGGTCGGAAATCCCGAGGGCGCAGCGGGTCTGGAGTTCGCGATGTCCGGTCCCGCCCTCCGGTTCGCCGAGCAGGCCGTCGTCTGCGTCACCGGCGCGCCGGTGCGGGTCCGAGTGGACGGGATCACGGTGCCGTCCTGGCAGCCCGTCGCCGTCCCCGCGGGCGGACTTCTCGACATCGGTACCGTCAGCGGTCCCGGCCTGCGGATCTACCTGCTGATCCAGGGCGGGATCGAGGTTCCCGACCACCTGGGCAGTGGAGCGACGTTCACCCTCGGCCGCTTCGGTGGACACGAGGGCCGGGCGCTGCAGGCCGGCGACGTGCTCACTCTCGGAACGGCCGGGAATCCGGATCTGGCGCAGCCGGTTCCGGGTGAGCACCGGCCCGTGATCGCCGGCCGGTGGGAGATCGCGGTCACCGAGGGGCCGCACGGTGCGCCGGAGTTCTTCACCCGCGCCGACATCGACACGCTCTACGCCACCGACTACGAGGTGCACTTCAACTCCGACCGCACCGGCGTCCGCCTCGTCGGTCCGCAGCCGGACTGGGCCCGCCCCGACGGCGGCGAGGCCGGTCTGCACCCGTCCAACATCCACGACAACGCGTATTCCGTCGGAGCACTGGACTTCACCGGTGACACGCCGATTCTGCTCGGGCCGGACGGTCCCAGCCTGGGCGGATTCGTGTGCCCGGTCACCGTGGTCGCCGCCGAGCGCTGGAAGCTCGGCCAGCTCAGCCCGGGGGATCGGGTTCGATTCGTGCCGGTCAAGGCCGCGCACGCGGCGCGACTGGGGGACCTCGGTGTCGCCCGTCGCGCCGGTCTGCCCGCGGTGTTCTCCTCCGGTGGCGACGGGGACGACGGAGTGATCGCGCGCCGGGACGGCGCGACGCCGGTGACCTATCGCCGCTCCGGGGACGACAACGTGCTCGTCGAGTACGGCGACCTCACCCTCGACCTGGCGCTGCGGGCCCGCGTTCACGCGCTCCACCAGAGGCTGGAGGCGGAGCGGCCGGCCGGGTTGCTCGATCTGACGCCGGGCATCCGGTCGCTACAGGTCCGCGTCGACCCCGACGTGCTTCCCGTGCCCACGCTGATGGGTCTGCTCGCCGAGGCGGAGGAGCAGATCCCCGACTCGTCGCAGCTGGTGGTGCCCAGCAGGCACGTACGGATGCCGCTGTCGTGGGACGACCCGTCCACCCGGGAAGCGATCAAGCGGTACGTGCACGGCGTGCGCGCCGACGCGCCGTGGTGCCCCTGGAACATCGAATTCATCCGCCGGATGAACGGACTCGACTCGGTCGCCGACGTCTTCGACACCGTCTTCGACGCCGAGTACCTGGTGCTGGGCCTCGGCGACGTGTACCTCGGCGCCCCCGTCGCGACCCCGCTCGATCCTCGCCACCGCCTGGTCACCACCAAGTACAACCCGGCGCGGACGTGGACCCCGGAGAACGCGGTCGGGATCGGTGGTGCCTACCTCTGCATCTACGGGATGGAGGGGCCGGGCGGCTACCAGTTCGTCGGTCGCACCACCCAGGTGTGGAACCACCGGTTCCCGGACAACTCGCGGGCCTTCGAGGACGGCACGCCGTGGCTGCTGCGGTTCTTCGACCGGATCTCCTGGTACCCGGTCGAGCCCGACGAACTTCTCGAGCTGCGCGCGGAGACCGCCGCGGGTGGACCGGGCGGAGTGCAGATCACCGACGGCAGCTTCTCGCTCGCCGAGCACGAGACGTTCCTCGCGTCGAACGCCGACTCGATCGCGGCGTTCCGGACGACGCAGTCGGCGGCCTTCGCCGCCGAGCGCGACGCCTGGGCGGCCGCCGGGGAGTTCGCGAAGACCGGTGAGGCGGCCGCCTGACCTGGGTGATGGAAGCCGGGTTTGTCCGGGTTGCGGGAGAGGGGTGAACGGGTGTTCACTGCACGAGGGTAAATACCCGTTCACCCCCTTCTCTTTCCGAGTTCGCATCCCGGAGTTGCCCTTTGTCAGTCCACTCGAAGCCGTCCAGTCGTTCGACACCGTCGTCGCGGGCGTCGACCGGGGTGCTCACCACCGTGCTCTGCCTGTCCGGCACACTGGTCGCCCTGCAGCAGACGCTGGTCATCCCGCTGCTCGCCGAGTTCCCGACCATCCTCGACATCGACTACACGACCGCATCCTGGCTGGTCACGATCACGCTGCTGACCGCCGCGATCGCCACCCCGATCGTCTCCCGGCTGGCCGACATGTTCGGGAAACGGCGGATGATGCTGGTCTCGTTGGGCACCATGATCGTCGGCTCGGTCATCGCCGCAGTCGGCGCGAGCTTCCCCGCGGTGCTGATCGGCCGGGGGATGCAGGGACTGGCCTCCGCTCTCGTCCCCGTCGGTATCGGCATCCTGCGCGACGAGCTGCCCAAGTCGAAGGTCGCCGGGGCCACCTCCCTGATGAGCGCCACCCTCGGCATCGGTGCCGCGCTCGGCCTGCCGCTGGCCGGCCTGATCTACGAGCATCTGGGATGGTCCGCCATCTTCTGGGTGTCCGCGGGAGCCGGTGTCGCCCTGGTGATCGCGGTGCTCACCGTGGTGCCGGAATCGCCCGTCCGCACTCCCGGCCGATTCGACATCGGCGGCGCGGTGCTCCTGTCCGTCGCGCTGGCGTCCCTGCTGCTGGCGATCTCCAAGGGTGGCACCTGGGGCTGGTTCGGCGGCCGCACAGTCGGAGCCCTGGTGATCGCGGTCGTCGCGTTCGCGCTGTGGTTCCCGTACGAGCTGCGGGTCAACCAGCCGATGGTCGACCTGCGGACCTCCGCCCGGAGGCCGGTGCTGCTCACCAACATCGCCGGACTGCTCGTCGGCCTGTCCATGTACGCGAACATGATGTCGACCACCCAGCAGTTGGAGATGACCGAGGCCACCGGATACGGGCACGGCCTGTCGGTACTCGTCGCCGGACTGTGCATGATGCCGGCCGGGCTGATGATGGTCGTGGTCGCGCCGATCGCCGCCAAACTGATCCGGCGGATCGGTCCCCGCCTCACCCTGGTCATCGGCGGCCTGGTGCTGGCGGGCGCGTACACCGCGCGGGTCTTCCTGACCGGGTCGGTGCCGCTGATCGTGCTCGGAGCGATGCTGGTCACCTCCGGAACCGCGATCGCCTACGGCGCCATGCCGATGCTCATCATGGGCTCGGTGCCGATCACCGAAACCGCCTCCGCCAACGGACTCAACACGCTGCTGCGCTCGGTAGGCACCTCGGTCTCGAGTGCGGTCATCTCTGCGATTCTGACGACCGTCACCCTCTCCGTCGCCGGACACGAGCTGCCCTCGCTGGCCGCCTTCCAGGTCGTGTTCGGGGTCGCCGCCGTCGCGGGTCTCGCGGCCGCCACGGTCGCCGCGTTCATCCCGCGGTCCGCCCACGCCGCGGAGACGCCGCCGATCGCGAAGGCCGCGGCCGACACCGCGCCGGACGAGATCGTCGTCAGCGGAGCGGTGCTGCACTCCGGTATGCGCCCGATCCGACAGGCCGTGGTCACCGTGCTGCGCACCACCGGCGAGCCGGTCGACTGGAGCCGCGCCGACAACACCGGCGAGTTCTCCGTGGTGCTGCCGCAGCCCGGTCCCTATCTGGTGGTCACCAATGCGGACGGCTGGGCGCCGCGGTCCCAGGTGATCGACTTCGACGGCTCCGACACCCGGCAGTCGGTCGTGCTCACCCACCGGCTCCGGCTCGGCGGGCGGGTCACCGACGGCGGCCACTCGGTCCCGGACGCGGTGGTCAGCCTGGTCAGGGCGACGGGGGAGTACGTGGGCACCACGCGCACCGACGCGGACGGGCACTACGAGTTCGCGCAACCCTCGACGGGGCGCCATCTCGTCACCGTGCTGACCGCCGACCGGCGCACCGCGACCCGGCAATTCGTCCAGTTGTCCCGGCCGGCGGAGATCGACCTCGATCTCGATCCCGACCACGAGGTCGCGGCCGTCGCCGGGGTCGGATCGGGCGCGGGCACGGTGGCGCCGTGACCGCATCCACGAGGGAGACGGTGATCGCCGCCGCCCGGGACCTCTTCGCCCGGCGCGGCTACACCGCGACGACCATCAAGGACATCGCCGCCGCGGCCGGCTGCTCCCCGGCGCTGGTGATGAAGCTGACGGGCAGCAAGGCCGAACTGTTCGCGGCAGCGGATCCGTCGGCGTCCGTCCTCGAGGAGCCGTCGCACGCGGTGCCCGACGAGCCGCCCGCGGCGGCGGAGCCGATCGGGTACCAACTGGTCCGCAGGCTCCTCGACCGCCGCGACAACGACGAGCCCGACCCGCTCGCCATGGCGCCGACGCTGATCCACGAAGCGGTCGATCAGGACACCGCGCGCGAGGACATCCGGCGCCGCTACGTGAGGGCCATCGCGGACCGGATCGGTGACACCTCAACCGAACTCGTCCGCACCCATCTGGTGCTCACCACGATGCTCGGACTTGCGAGCGGGGTCCGGAGTGTCGGTCTGCTCGGACCCGACGTCATCGGCCGCGAGGACCTGATCCGGCGCTACGGCGGGCTGGTGCAGGCCATCGTCGACGAGCCCCTCGACGTACGGCCGCCAGGCTGCCATCGTTGAGGTGTGAGTCGAGGAGGCGACCGTGATGGAAGCGAAGAAGTGGTCGGTGACCATCGAAATCGACGAGCACGACGGCCGGACCCGGGCCAAGGCCCGGCTGCATGCAGAGGGTAAACCGGAACTGGTGGGCGTCGGGTTGGCCAGGCTCAATCCGACCGACGCGGATGTCCCTGCGATCGGCGACGAGCTGGCGGCGGCCCGTGCGTTCGCGGATCTGTCGCACAAGTTGATCGAGGCCACCGCGGCCGACATCGAGGCGAGCACCCACCGCAAGGCCCTGCTCTACGCGTAGTGCGCCGTCGCGCTACCGGTGGCGCATCGTGCCGGAGAGGATCCCGTCGATCCGTACCGCCGTCACCGCACTGCCGCGGAACCCGAGGTAGCCGTCGGGGCGAATCAGATACCCGGCCCCGCCTCGGGATCCGTACGTCTGCGCGAACCGGCCGTCGTTGTCGCGCAACACGATTCCGGACACATCCGGGATCTGCGCGGCCGGATCGACGATCACGTGACACCGCACCAGCGGGCCGTACCGGTCCATGGTGACGGCGGCCAGGTCGAGCTGCGCGTCGACCTGCCCCGCGTCCGACGCGTACAGCAGTAGCGTGTGCCCGGGGTGACGCAGCAGGTCGTGCACCCGGGCCGGGAGCGCGGTGGAATCCTGACCCAGTCCGCCGGCGTCCGGAGCCCGTTCCCCGGGGTGCGGGCCGGGATCGTTCTCGGAATGCCCGTCGGCACCGACGAGGGGGCTGTCCGGATAGGCGACGAGCAACTGGGCCTCCCGCAGTACCGCGACGGACGCGTCGGTCTCGCCTGCGCCGATGCCCTGACGGGCGTGCCGCACGGTCCGGCCGACCACCTCCTCGCCGACCGGATGCCGTTCCAGGTGGTAGGTGTCGAGGAGGTCCTCGGCGGCCAGGCCCTGCACCGCCAGTGCCAGCTTCCACGCCAGGTTGGTGGCGTCCTGGATGCCGGTGTTCATACCCTGCGCGCCGGTCGGCGGATGGATGTGCGCGGAGTCGCCCGCGAGGAACACCCGGCCGTGCGAATAGCGCGCGGCGAGGCGGTGACTGATCCGGAACACCGACGACCAGCGCAGATTCGACGCGGTCGTGGGCTCCGGCGCGAGCCGGTCCAGGACGGCCTGGACGTGATGCAGGTCGGGGGCCCGGCCGCCCTCGAGTCCGTGTGCGACCGCGCCCGGCGTCGCCGCCGTCGCCAACTCGTCGGGGACGAGCATCGAGATCCGGTAGCGATGACGGCCGGGCAGTGGGATCGCGACCATCAGGTCGTCCACCGAGCCGTCGGTGTGGTGCATCGCCCGGACGCCGAATCCGGCGGGCAGCGACCAGTCGACCTCGACGTCGGCGAGCATGTACTCCTCGGGGAACGCGTCGCCCTCGAACTCCACGCCGAGCCCCTTGCGGACCAGTGAGTGCGCGCCGTCGCACCCGACCAGGTAGCGGGACGAGACCGTGGAACCGCCTCGCGGCCCGTGCAGGGTCGAGGTGACCGTGTCGTCGTGCTGATTGAAGCCGGTGAACTCGACTCCGCGCGTGACGTGGCCGCCGTGGGCGGCGAGGGCGTCGGTCAGGATTCGTTCGGTCTCGTACTGCGGCATCGCGACGAACCGGTACGGGATGACGTCCGGGAGCGGCATCTCCATTCGCACGGCCGCGGCATCGTCGGAGTACACGAGCTGGCCGCGCATCGTGATCGACGCGTCGAGCGCAGCTCGGACGATCCCCATCGAGTCGAACACCTCGAGGGTTCGTGGCGAGACACCGACCGCCTTCGCGAACGGCGCGCGTTCCGGCCGCCGATCGACGACGAGGACGTCGACGCCGCGGCGGCGCAACTGCACCGCCAGGGTGAGCCCGACCGGTCCGGCTCCCACGATCAGGACGTCGGTGCTGGTGTGCGGAAACTTCGGATCGACTGCCGAGGTCATGGTTCGATTGTCGCAGGTGATCGCCTGGGCGGCATACCGATTCGCGGCGGGGCTTGACTTGCCATAGAACACGTGTTCGACTGTGCGCATGCGTTGGCAGGGGCAGACACTCGAGGCCGTGCAGTCGGAGATCGACGACGGTGCCCTGCCCGGTCTGGCCCGGGTGGGGCACGTGCGCAGCGTACAGACTCCCGAGTTCGAGGGGATCACCTTCCACGAGGTGCTGTGCAAATCGGCGCTGAACAGGGTGCCAGACGGATCGCCGCTGCCGTTCCGGTTCACCGTCAACGCTTTTCGGGGCTGTTCGCACGCCTGTCGGTACTGCTTCGCGCGGCCCACACACGAGTACCTCGACCTCGACGCCGGAGCCGATTTCGACAGCCAGGTCGTGGTCAAGACCAATGTCGCCGCCGTGTTGCGCCGCGAGCTGGCCCGCCGGTCGTGGAAACGCGAGCCGGTCGCACTCGGCACCAACACCGACCCCTACCAGCGAGCCGAGGGCCGCTACCGGCTGATGCCGGGCATCATCGGCGCACTCGCCGAATCGGGGACGCCGTTCTCGATCCTGACCAAGGGCACGCTGCTGCGCCGGGACCTGCCGATGCTGACCCTCGCCGCCCGGCAGGTGCCCGTGTCGATCTCGGTGTCGCTCGCGATCGGTGACGCCGAGCTGCAGAAAGCGATCGAACCCGGTACGCCCTCGCCTCGGGCCAGGCTCGAGCTGATCCGTGCGATAGCGGATGCCGGTTTCGACTGCAACGTCATGGTCGCGCCCGTGATCCCGTATCTCACCGACTCCACCGCACATCTCGACGGACTGCTCGCCTCGATCGCCGAAGCCGGCGCGAGCGGGGTCACCGTGTTCCCGATGCACCTTCGCGGCAGCACCCGTGGTTGGTTCCTGAACTGGCTCGCCGAACACCATCCCGCGCTGATCCGCCGCTACCGGCAGCTGTACGGCCGTGGCGCGTACGTCACGCCCGAGTACAAGACGTGGCTGCGCGGGCGTGTCACCCCGCTGGTCGAGAAGTACGGGCTCGGCCGCGGCGATGCCGCCGATGACGGCGGCGCCGCCGACGACGGTGGCGGCGGCCGATTCGGCGGTGCGGCCGGCCCGCGGCAGGAGTCCGCCTCGCTCACACGGGAACTCATCGGTGCCGGTGCGGCGCCGGCGCTCACCCTGTTCTGATCGAGTGTCACCGCCCGGCTCGGTGCGCAACGGGCGGGTAGATTCCGGCTGGACGGCACGAGCCATCCGAGTGCGGAGGGTGCGATGAGCGAAGACGGGGACGCGGACGTCCCGGAGACGCCGGAACCGGCCGCGCCGAAGCGGGCCGAGGACGGGGGGCACAGGGCGAACATCCGCTGGCTGCGACTGGCCATCGTGTACGTGCTGCTCGCGATCGCCGCCTACCAGATGTCGGGTTGGCTCTTCCACAACCTGCGCGGCTTCCTCGGCCTGCTGTTCCTGGCCTGGCTCGCGAGCGTCACCATCGAGCCGGTCGTCGACTGGTTCGAACGCAGAGGGCTGCGGCGCGGCGCGGGTACCGGCATCGTGATGGTCGCGCTGATCCTGTTCGCCATCGGATTCGTCGCGGTCTTCGGTGCGCTGCTCGCCGAGCAGCTCGCCCAGCTGCTGACCGCGCTGCCGGACGCGCTGTCCAGGGTGACCGAGTGGGCCAACCGAACCTTCGGCACCGACTTCGCCACCGGCAAGGATCTGATCAAGATCACCCCGGAGACGATCAAGGACCTCGCGCAGAAGTACACGCCCAGCGTGCTCGGGGTGGTGTCGTCCCTGGTCGGGGTCGTCTTCCAGGGCCTGACGCTGCTGATGTTCGTCTTCTACATGTCGGCGGAGGGTCCGCAGCTGCGGCGGACGATCTCGCGGTGGTTCCCGGCGCGGCAGCAGGAGATCATCTCCACGGTGTGGGGGATCTCGGTCGACAAGGCGGGCGGGTACGTGGTGTCCCGGCTGATCCTGGCCGCCGTCAGCGCCTTCGCCACCGGGATCTTCCTGATGGTGATCGGGGTGCCGTACTGGCTGCCGCTGGCGATCTGGACCGGTGTGGTCTCGCAGTTCATCCCGACCCTCGGCACCTACCTGGCGATCGCGCTGCCGGCGATCATCGCTGCGGCGCAGCAGCCGATGGACGGTGTGTGGGTTGTCGTGTTCGGCACCGCCTACCAGCAGGTGGAGAACTACCTGTTGCACCCGCGGATCACGTCCAAGACGGTCTCGATCCACCCGGCGGTGGCGTTCGGGTCCGTCATCGTCGGCGCCTCCCTGTTCGGCGCGGTGGGCGCGCTGGTGTCCGTTCCGGTCGTCGCGGTCATCCAGGCGATCGTCGAAACCTACGGTCGCCGTTACGAACTCGTGCACGAGCAGCACGCCGAACCGGAGGCGCCGCCACCCGGATGACGCGACGGCCACCACCGGCGAGCGTCGGTGGCGGCCGTCTGCGAAGTGCGTCGGAGATCAGCTTCCCAGTGCCGCCGGGTTGTCCAGGTCACGGGCCGCGTAGGTGTTGCAGTCCGCGACCTTGCCGGTCGTGTAGCCGGTGAGGAACCACTTCTGCCGCTGCTCGGCGGAACCGTGCGTCCAGCCCTCCGGGTTGACCCGGCCGGTCGCGGCCTTCTGGATGCGATCGTCACCGACCGACGACGCCGCGGAGAGGGCGTCCTTGATGTCGGACTGCGACAGCGGCTTCAGGAACGGGGCACCGCCGTCGGGGCCGGGCTGGTTGTCCGCGTAGTGCGCCCAGATGCCGGCGTAGCAGTCGGCCTGCAGCTCGGTGCGCACGGCACCGGACTCCGGACCCTGCGGGTCCGTCTGCGCACGCCCGATGTCCCCGAGCTGGTTCTGGATGTGGTGGCCCACCTCGTGCGCGACCACGTACTCCTGGGCGAGCGGGCCGCCGGAGGACCCGTACTGGTCGACGAGCAGCTGGAAGAAGCTGGTGTCGAAGTAGGCGGTGGTGTCCGCGGGGCAGTAGAAGGGGCCGACCTCGCTGGTGGCGGTGCCGCAGCCGGTGTTCACGGCACCGGAGAACAGCATGACGCCCGGCTCGACGTAGCGGGTACCGGTCTGGGCCTCGAGCTGCTGACCCCACACCGAGTCCAGGCTGGCCGCGGTGAACGCGACCCGGCAGTTCACGTCCCGGTTCGCGTCGGCGCCGGTTTCGCAGTTCTGCAGGGTGTCGACCGCGCCGGTGCCGAGCTGCGAGCTGTCGGTGGCGCCCGAGAGGTTGCCGAGCAGTGTGCCCGGGTTGCCGCCGAGCAGGAGAGCGAGGACCAGAACCACGAGGCCACCCAGGCCGCCGCCGAGCGCGAACTTGCCGCCCCGGCCGCCGCCACCACCGCCTCCTCCGACCTGGACCCGGCCCGAGTCGATCCGTGTGCCCTCGTTGAAGGTCATTGCCTGCCACCCTTTGCTGTCGCATTACTCGATGACGTATCAGCTTGGCACGCTTGGCGTCGTTCGCGATGCTCCGGTGCATTGTGTCTTCGCATCCGCACCTCCGTAGGATCACAGGACAAGAAGTCCCAGATCCTGTGTGACTGGAAGTGTGAAAGGAACCCCGTGCTGCGCACCCATCTCGCCGGCTCGTTGCGAGCCGAGCAGGCCGACCAGACCGTCACCCTCACCGGCTGGGTTGCGCGGCGACGCGACCACGGCGGCGTCATCTTCATCGACCTGCGTGACGCGTCCGGTGTCTCCCAGGTGGTCTTCCGCAGCGAGGACGTCCTCGAGCAGGCGCACAAGCTGCGCGCCGAGTACTGCGTGAAGGTCACCGGTGTAGTCGAGGTCCGACCCGAGGGCAACCAGAACTTCGAGATCCCCACCGGCGCGATCGAGGTCAACGCGACCCACCTCGAGGTGCTCGGCGAGAGTGCGCCACTGCCGTTCCAGCTCGACGACAACCCCGGCGAGGAAGCGCGGCTCAAGTACCGCTACCTGGACCTGCGCCGCGAGGGACCGGCGCACGCGATCCGGCTGCGGTCCAAGGTCAACGCCGCCGCGCGCGAGGTGCTCGCACACCACCAGTTCGTCGAGGTCGAGACCCCGACCATGACCCGTTCGACCCCGGAGGGCGCGCGCGACTTCCTCGTGCCCGCGCGCCTGCAGCCGGGCAACTTCTACGCGCTCCCGCAGTCGCCGCAGCTGTTCAAGCAGCTGCTGATGGTCGGCGGCATCGAGCGGTACTACCAGATCGCCCGCTGCTACCGCGACGAGGACTTCCGCGCCGATCGACAGCCGGAGTTCACCCAGCTCGACATCGAGATGAGCTTCGTGACGCAGGAGGACGTGATCCTCCTCGCCGAGGAGATCCTGGCCAACCTGTGGAAGCTGATCGGGCACGAGATCACCACCCCGATCCGGCGGATGACGTACGCCGACGCGATGCGTCTCTATGGCTCCGACAAGCCCGATCTGCGGTTCGGTGTGGAGCTCGTCGAGTGCAAGGAGTTCTTCAAGGACACCACCTTCCGGGTGTTCCAGGCCGAGTACGTCGGTGCGGTCGTCATGCCCGGCGGTGCGAGCCAGCCGCGGCGTCAGCTCGACGCCTGGCAGGAGTGGGCCAAGCAGCGTGGCGCCAAGGGCCTCGCCTACGTGCTCGTCGGCGAGGACGGCGAGCTCACCGGCCCGGTCGCGAAGAACCTCACCGACACCGAGCGCGCAGGTCTGACCGACCACGTCGGCGCGAAGCCCGGCGACTGCATCTTCTTCGCCGCCGGCACCACCAAGTCGTCTCGTGCCCTGCTCGGCGCCGCCCGTGGCGAGATCGCCCGCAAGCAGGACCTGATCGACCCGAACGAGTGGGCCTTCGTGTGGATCGTCGACGCGCCGCTGTTCGAGCCGACCTCGGACGCGGTCGCCGGCGGTGACGTCGCGCTCGGCTACAGCGCGTGGACCGCGGTGCACCACGCGTTCACCTCTCCGAAGCCGGAGTCGATGCACACCTTCGACACCGATCCGGGTTCGGCGCTCGCCTACGCCTACGACATCGTCTGCAACGGCAACGAGATCGGCGGCGGCTCGATCCGTATCCACCGCAAGGACGTCCAGGAGCGCGTCTTCAAGGTGATGGGTATCTCGCACGAGGAGGCGGAGGAGAAGTTCGGCTTCCTGCTCGACGCCTTCGCGTTCGGTGCGCCGCCGCACGGCGGCATCGCGTTCGGCTGGGACCGGATCACCGCGCTGCTCGCCGGCATGGACTCCATCCGCGAGGTGATCGCGTTCCCGAAGTCCGGTGGCGGTGTCGACCCGCTCACCGAGGCGCCCGCGCCGATCACCGAACTGCAGCGCAAGGAGTCGGGCATCGACTTCAAGCCGGAACCCGAAGAGGCCTGACCTCCCGCTCCCGAGCCGACCGTGACCGTTTCGCAACAAAGCGTACGGACCGGTCCGTTCCTGCTGGTCGGCTCGGGAGCAATGCGGTAACGGGTGTCATCGACATCGACGAGTGCACCCACGGTGTCACTTCGGACGGGTAGGTTGTGTGTCGCTATGACCGCACTCTTGGCTGATCCAGTTTCAGAAGTGGTTGCCGCAGCCGAACGGCTGCTCGAGCGCCGGACCGGCGCACCGGTGACCCTCGTCGATCCCGTCGATCTCGGGGGAAGCGGCCGCACCGTCGTGCTGCGCGTCCGGTGCGCCGCGAACCCGTTCTCGCTGCCCCGAACCTTGGTGATCAAGCAGGTTCGGGAGCTCTCCGAGGTCGCGCACGCGCGCAGCGTCGCCGTCTACCCGGATGGCACGTTCGAAGGCGGCGCGGCCGGTCCCGGTGACGACGTGCGCGGCGAGGTCGCCGACACCGCATTCCTGCGCGAAGCGGTGTCGTACCAGTTCGCGACCGCGCTGGCGACCGACACCCGGCCCGGTCCGTCGCTGATCGCCTACGACCTGTCCGCCCGCCTGCTGATCCTCACCGACCTCGGGGACGCCACCCCACTCGCGCGGCTGCTCGTGCGGCAGGACGAGTCCGTCGTGACCAACTCGCTGATGGCCCTCGCCCAGTCGATGGGCCGGATGCACGCCGCGACCGTCGGGCGGGAGGAGGACTTCACCGCGCTGCTGCGCCGATCCGGTGTCGCGCAGCTCGGCAACGCCGTCTCCGGCCAGGTCACGTCCACCGTTCCCAAGCTGCCCGGCATGCTGGACCGCGATCTCGGCGTCGGTGTGGCACCCGAGGTCTTCGAGATCGCGCAGCGGGCGACCGCCCTGTTCGACGGCGGCCGGCACCGCGCGTTCAGCCCGTCCGACCTGTGCCCGGACAACATCATCGTCAACGACGAAGGCGTGCGGTTCCTCGACTACGAGTGGGGCGGATTCCGGGACGCCACCCTCGACCTCGCGTACGCGCTGATCTCGTTCCCCGGCTGCCTGTGCAGCTTCGAACTGTCCACCCAGAGGTCGCTGGCGATGATCGAGGCATGGCGAGCCGAGGTCGTCGGAATGTGGCCGCAGCTCGCCGACGACCGCACCCTCTACTCCCGGCTCCTCGAGGCTCAGCTGGTGTGGGTGTGGCTGTCGACCTACTGGTTCCTGCCCGAGGACCACACCCGCATCGCCGCGGTCCGCGAGCACCAGCTGTCGGCGCCGCGGTCGAAGGCGCTGACCGCGCGGTGGCGGGCACTCGGCGAGTTCGCCGAGCACGCCCAGGTGGCCGCGGTCGCCGACCACGCCCACGACGTTGCCGAACGGCTCGTGGACGTCTGGACCTGAGGTCCGACGTTGGTCGCCGGCTCACCCGAGCCGGCGACCCCGTCCGTTCTTCGGCCGGACCGGCCGGTCAGGGCAGCGGCGTGGCCGGGGAGAGTCGCTGGGTGCCGTCGGCGACCGCCAGGCTGGCGCCGACCCGGGCGGTCGCGCCGGGATCGACCGGGTCCGACAGGAAATACCAGTCCATCTGGGCGCGCCTGCTGTCCACATCGAAGATTCCGTAGCCGTGCGAATCCAGCTCCACGTAACGCAGGTGCCGATTCGTCGCCTGCAGTGCGGCCTCGACGGCCGGTGACGCGGTCCGCGGCGGCACGCCGAGCGTGTCGTCGATGTTCGGCGACGTCACCGACGGCACCACGAACTCGGTGCCGACGGTGAGGCCGGTGGGCCAGGCCGCCGCATCGACGGGGAGTTCCGCGGCCCACGACGAGTGGATGTCCCCGGTCAGGAAGACGGTGTTCGGTACCGCGCCCGCGGCGAGCGCGTCGAACAGCCGACGCCGGTCGGCGGTGTACCCGTCCCACTGGTCGGCGTTGTACGGCAGTCCGGCGCTCGGCAGCCCGACCGCGTCGGTCAGGGCCTCGGTCGTGCGAACATCCAACGGGGGCAACAGGACCGGTGCGATCATCACCGGATTGCCGACCAGCCGCCAGTGCGCCGGGGACGTCACCAGCCCGGATGTGAGCCAGTCGAGCTGAGTGCGGCCGGTGATGCTGCGGTCGGGGGAGTCGACGGCCGCCGACGTGGCGGGCACCTGCTCGTCGCGGTCGCTGCGCAGATCGAGCATCGACAGTTCCGCGAGCCGGCCGAACCGGAAACGCCGGTACAGCGGCTGATCGGCGCGGGTCACACGGACCGGCATCCATTCCAGGTAGGCGCGTCTGCCCGCGGCGTAACGGCTCGCCCAGTTCCCCTCGGTCGCGGGCGTGTGGTTCTCGGCGCCACCCACCCAGGCGTTGTCCGCGGTCTCGTGGTCGTCCCAGGCGGCGATGAACGGCAGCCGGGAGTGCAGCGCCTGCAGGTCCGGGTCGGTCTTGTACTGCGCGTGCCGGATCCGGTAGTCCGCGAGGGAGACGATCTCGTGCGGCGGATCGTGCGGTCGCACCGATCCGCCGCGGGCGCCGTACTCGCCGCGGCCGTATTCGTAGATGTAGTCGCCGAGATGCACGATCGCGTCGAGGTCGTCGCGTGCGGCGAGATGGCGGTACGCGGAGAAGTACCCGGCCTCCCAGTTGGAACACGACACCACGCCGAACCGGAGCCGGGCGACGTCGGCGTCGACGTGCGGAGCGGTCCGGGTGCGGCCGGTCGCGGACCGCGTCCCGTCGGGCGCGGTGAACCGGTAGTGGTAGCCCGTCGCCGGCGTCAGCCCCGTGACGTCCACCTTCACGGTGTGGTCGGCGTCCGGGGACGCGGTCACGGTGCCGGCCCGGACCACGGCGGTGAACCCGGGATCGGCGGCGACCTCCCAGCGCACCGGCACCGGCGCCCCCGCGCCCGATCCGGGCACGGCCTCCGGGGACGGGGTGATCCGGGTCCAGACGATCACCCGGTCGGGCAGCGGATCCCCGGAGGCGACCCCGTGCGCGAACGCGGGGACCGGGGCCGCGGCCGCCGTCCGGCCCGACAGCAGTGCGGCGCCGGCGGCGAGGGTCGAGCCGCGCAGCAGTGTGCGCCGGGTGAACAGGGGTGCGTCGTAGGCGGGCATCACTGGATGACAGCCGAAGCTGGACGGTTGTTCAATCGCTGGCGGCGGTTCCGATCGGGTGTTCACGCACTGTTCCGACAGCGGTCGCCCACCGGTCGCCGACCGCGCCCAGCCGGGTAGGTTCGAGCCCGTGAGCGATTGGCTGGGACCGTCCGACAGCGCGGCCGAGGAGAGCGGCCTGTTCGAGGCGCCGGGCACGGACCGGGAACCGGCCGCGGGCGCAGGCGGCGTCACCGGCGGGCTCGCACCGACCCGGCCCGACGCGCCACTGGCGGTCCGGATGCGCCCCGAGACGCTCGGGGAGGTGCTCGGCCAGGATCACCTGCTCGGTCCCGGCGCGCCGCTGCGCCGTCTCGTCGATGGGTCGGGTGCGGCGTCGGTGATGCTGTACGGCCCGCCCGGCACCGGCAAGACCACCCTCGCGTCGCTGATCTCCCGGGCAACCGGCCGCCGGTTCGAGGCGCTGTCGGCGCTGTCCGCCGGGGTCAAGGACGTGCGCGCCGTCATCGACATGGCGCGCCGCCGGCTCACGGCGGGGGAGCAGACCGTCCTGTTCATCGACGAGGTGCACCGCTTCTCCAAGACCCAGCAGGACGCGCTGCTCGCGGCCGTGGAGAACCGGATCGTGCTGCTGGTCGCCGCAACCACCGAGAACCCTTCGTTCTCCGTCGTCTCGCCGCTGCTGTCGCGGTCCCTGGTGTTGCAGCTGAAGTCGCTGACCGAGGGCGACATCCGGCAACTGCTCGACCGGGCGGTGACCGACCCGCGGGGACTCGGCGGCGCGGTCACGCTGACCGAGGAGGCCACCGATCACCTGGTCCGGCTCGCGGGCGGTGACGCGCGGCGGGCGCTGACCGCACTGGAGGCCGCGTCCGGGACGGTCCTCGATCGCGACGGCGGCGCCGGCCGAAATCGTGGCGGCGCGGTGGTCGACCTGGAGGCGGTCGAGGCCAGCGTCGACAAGGCCGCCGTCCGTTACGACCGCGACGGGGACCAGCACTACGACGTCACCAGTGCGTTCATCAAGTCGCTGCGCGGCTCCGACGTGGACGCCGCGCTGCACTACCTGGCGCGGATGATCGTCGCAGGCGAGGACCCGAGGTTCATTGCGCGTCGCCTGATGATCCACGCCAGCGAGGACGTCGGCATGGCCGATCCGACCGCGTTGCAGACCGCGACCGCGGCCGCGCAGGTCGTGCAGCTCGTCGGGATGCCGGAGGCGCAGCTCGCGCTGGCGCAGGCCACCATCCACATCGCGACCGCCCCGAAGTCCGGCGCGGTGACCGCGGCCCTCGGCGCCGCGATGGCCGACATCCGGGCGGGCAAGGCGGGGACGGTGCCGTCGCACCTGCGCGACGGCCACTACGCCGGGGCGCAGAAACTCGGCAACGCGATCGGCTACAAGTACCCGCACGACACCACCGACGGTGTGCTCGCGCAGCAGTACCCGCCGGACGAACTCGTCGGCGTCGACTACTACGAGCCGACCACCCACGGCGCCGAACGCGAGATCGGCGCGCGGGTCGGCAAGCTGCGGCGGATCGTCCGCGGCTGACGCCCCCCGGTACGTGATCTTCACCCCACCGAGTGTGCAGATCACGTCCGGTGCGCGGCTGCGCAGAAGAACTCGAATGACGCTGACGTTAAGCTTGTGAAGGGTCGATTTGCCGTACGCGGCGACATCGACGACAGATTCAGTAGACACGCGAAGGGCAACCAGGTGCAGACCCACGAGATCCGCAGGCGATTCCTCGACCACTTCGTCAAGGCGGGTCACACCGAGGTGGCCAGCGCCTCGCTGATCTTCGACGACCCCAACCTGCTGTTCGTCAACGCGGGCATGGTGCAGTTCAAGCCGTTCTTCCTCGGCCAGCAGACCCCGGCCTACTCCACCGCCACCAGTGTCCAGAAGTGCGTGCGCACCGGCGACATCGAGAACGTCGGCGTCACCACCCGGCACAACACCTTCTTCCAGATGGCCGGCAACTTCAGCTTCGGCGACTACTTCAAGCGCGGGGCCATCAAGCACGCGTGGTCGCTGCTGACCGACTCCCAGGACGACGGCGGCTACGGCTTCGACCCCGAACGCCTCTGGGTCACCGTCTACCTCGACGACGACGAGGCCCGCGACATCTGGCGCGACGAGATCGGCATCCCCGAGGAGCGCATCCAGCGCCGGGGCATGGCCGACAACTACTGGTCGATGGGCGTCCCCGGCCCGTGCGGCCCGTGCTCGGAGATCTACTACGACCGCGGTCCCGAGTACGGCGCCGAGGGCGGGCCCGAGGCCGACGAGGACCGCTACCTCGAGATCTGGAACCTCGTGTTCATGCAGAACGAGCGTGGCGAGGGCAGCGGCAAGGACAGCTTCGAGATCCTCGGGCCGCTGCCGAAGCAGAACATCGACACCGGCATGGGTGTCGAGCGGGTTGCGTTCCTGCTGCAGGGCGTCGACAACGTCTACGAGACCGACCTGGTGCGCCCGGTCATCACCAAGGCGGAGGAGCTGACCGGTCGCACCTACGGCAGCGACCACGAAGCCGATGTCCGATTCCGTGTCATCGCCGACCACGCCCGCACCGCGGTGATGCTCATCGCGGACGGCGTGAACCCCGGCAACGAGGGCCGCGAATACGTGCTGCGCCGGCTGCTGCGCCGCATCATCCGCTCCGCGAAGCTCCTCGGTGCCGACAAGCCGAGCATGGGCGAGTTCGTCACCGTCGTCCGCGACACCATGGCGCCGTCCTACCCGGTCCTCGAGTCCGACTTCGAGCGGATCCTCGCCGTCGCGGTCGGCGAGGAGACCGCGTTCCTGCGCACCCTGGCGTCCGGCTCGAAGATGTTCGAGGCCGAGGCCGACGACGTCAAGGCCGCAGGCAAGAAGGTCTTCGGTGGCAACGAGGCGTTCGTCCTGCACGACACCTACGGATTCCCGATCGACCTGACCCTCGAGATGGCGGCCGAGGCCGGCCTGTCCGTCGACGAGGAAGGCTTCCGCTCGCTGATGGCCGAGCAGCGCAAGCGGGCCAAGGAGGACGCGCAGGCGCGCAAGCATGCGCACGCCGACTTGAGCATCTACAAGGAATTCGTCGACCGCGGCGAGACCGAATTCACCGGCTTCGTCGAATTGACCACGGAAGCAACGGTTCTCGCGCTGATCTCGGGCGGTGTCCGGGTGCCCACCGCGACCGCCGGGCAGGAGGTCGAGGTCATCCTCGACCGCACCCCGCTCTACGCCGAGTCGGGCGGCCAGATCGCCGACATCGGCACCATCACCGCGCCCGGCCTCAAGGTCCGGGTCCGGGACGTGCAGAAGATCGCCAAGAAGGTGTGGGTGCACAGGGTCACCGTCGAGGAGGGCCAGATCACCGAGGGCGACGCGATCCTCGCGCAGGTCGACCCGTCCTGGCGGTCCGGCGCCACCCAGGGCCACTCCGGCACGCACATGGTGCACGCGGCGCTGCGGCAGGTCCTCGGCCCGAACACCACCCAGAAGGGTTCGCTGAACAAGCCCGGCTACCTGCGATTCGACTTCGCGTGGCAGAACCAGCTGTCGGCGCAGCAACTCGCCGACATCGAGGCCGTCGCCAACGAGGCCGTCGCCGCCAACCACACCGTCAACACGTTCGTCACCGACCTGCAGAAGGCCAAGTCGATGGGCGCGATGGCACTGTTCGGCGAGAACTATGGCGACGAGGTCCGCGTCGTCGAGATCGGTGGACCGTTCTCGATGGAGCTGTGCGGTGGCACCCACGTGCAGTCGTCCGCACAGATCGGCCAGATCACGCTGCTCGGCGAGTCGTCCGTCGGCTCCGGGGCGCGCCGCGTCGAGGCCTTCGTCGGCCTCGACTCGTACCGCTACCTGGCCAAGGAACGCGCGCTGCTCGCCGGCGTCGCGACCGCGCTGAAGGTGCCCTCCGAGGAGGTGCCCGGCCGCGTCGAGCAGCTCGTCGAGCGGCTCAAGGTCGCAGAGAAGGAACTCGAGGCCACCAAGGCGGCCGCGGTACTCGCCTCGGCGGCCGGGTTCGTGGAGAAGGCCGAGCGGATCGGGGGCCTGCTCCTGGTCGCCGAGCAGGCGCCCGACGGCGTCTCCGGCGGCGACCTGCGCACCCTCGTCACCGACATCCGCGGTCGCTTCGGCACCGAACCGGCCGTCGTCGTGCTGCTCGGCGCCACCGACGGCAAGGTGCCGTTCGTCGTCAGCGCCAACAAGGCCGCGCAGGACCTCGGCATCAAGTCCGGTGAACTGGTCGGTGCGTTCGGCCCGCTGATCGGCGGCCGCGGCGGCGGCAAGCCGGAGATGGCCCAGGGGGCGGGCGCCGACGCGTCCGGCATCCCCGCCGCGCTCGCCGCGGTCCGGACCCGCGTCGCCGAGCTCGCCGGGTGACCGATGCGCAAGGACCGGGTGCCTCCGAGCCCGGTCGTGCCGACCAGCCCGGCGTCGACGACCCCGGCCGGGGCAGGCGGATCGCCATCGACGTGGGGAGTGTCCGGATCGGGGTCGCGGCGAGCGACCCCGACGGCATCCTCGCCACGCCGGTGGAGACCGTGCCGCGGGCCAAGAGCAGGGCGGATACCAGCGATCTGGCGCGCCTCGTCGCGATAGTCGAGGAATACGAGGCGGTCGAGGTTATCGTCGGTCTGCCGCAAACCCTGCGAGGGGAGCGCGGCGCCGCCGCCGGTCTGGCCCTGCAATTCGCCGACCGGCTCCGGGACCGGATCGCTCCGGTCCCGGTCCGGATGACCGACGAGCGCTTCACGACGGTCACCGCGTCGCGAGCCCTGCGCGAGAGTGGGGTCAAGGCCAAGGGTCAGCGGTCGGTGATCGACCAGGCCGCGGCCGTCGCGATCCTCCAGGGGTGGCTCGATCAGCGAAGCGCGGTGTTGCGTACGGCGCAGACCGAGGACTTGTCGACGGAGGACCACGAGTGACCGACGAGCACCGGCAGTATGTGAGCCGTGCAGACGCCCGCCGAGCCCGTGAGGCCGCGGCCTCCCGCCGCAAACGCGGGCGGAGGGCGACCGTCGTCGCCGCGGCAGTGGTCGGGGTGGCCGCCGTCGCCGGCGCCGGATACGTCGCGAAGGGGCTGCTCGGTGGGCCCGACCTGCCCGCCGACTACGCCGACGGCGAGGCCGGACCGGAGGTGGTCGTCGAGGTCCGCGCCGGTGACACCGCCACCGAGATCGGTGCTCAGATGGCCGAGAAGGACGTGGTGGCAAGCAGTTCCGCGTTCTACAACGCGGCCGTGAAGAACGCGTCGATGAACTCGCTGCAGCCGGGCTTCTACCATGTCGAGTCCAAGCTGCCCGCGGCCCAGGCGGTCAGCGCGCTGGTCGACCCGTCCTCGCGGGTCGGGTCGCTGGTGATCTCCGAGGGTCGGCAGCTGCACGACACCCGGGACGTCAAGACCGGCGCCACCAAGCGCGGCATCTACACCCTGATCTCCGAGGCCAGCTGCCTGCCGTCCGCGTCCGGCGCGCTCCAGTGCGTCAGCGTCGCCGACCTCGACGCGGCAGGCGCGGGCGTCGACCTGAGCGCGCTCGGCGTCCCCGACTGGGCGCTGGCGCAGGTGCGTGGCGTTCCGGATCGCAACCGCCAGCTGGAGGGCCTGATCGCGGCAGGCAGCTGGGACTTCGACCCCGGCGCGACACCCACCGAGATCCTGCGCGGACTGGTCAGCGGAAGCGCCGCCAAGTACGAGGCGACGGGCATCACCACCGCAGGCACGAATGTCGGGCTGAACCCGTACCAGGTGCTGATCGCCGCGTCGCTGGTCGAACGGGAGTCGCTGCCCGCCGACTTCGGGAAGGTGGCCCGGGTGATCGTCAACCGGCTCGCCGTGCCGCAGCGGCTGGAGTTCGACTCGACCGTCAACTACGCGCTCGACACCACCGAACTCGCCACCACCGACGTCGACCGGGCCACCGTCACGCCGTGGAACACGTACGCCAAGGACGGGCTGCCCGCCACCCCGATCTCCTCGCCTTCCATCGCGGCGGTGCAGGCGGTCGAGACCGCCCCGGCGGGGGACTGGCTGTACTTCGTCACCATCGACGACAAGGGCACCACCCTGTTCACGAAGAGCTACACCGAGCATCTCGAGAACAGCAAGAAGGCAGTCGAAAGCGGGATCCTGAGCAGTGGGCGTTGACAATTCGGGCGTGACCGGACCGCGCAGGGCAGCGGTCCTCGGCAAGCCGATCGAGCACTCCCGGTCCCCGCAACTGCACCTCGCCGCGTACCGGGCGCTCGGGCTGACCGACTGGACGTACGACCGCATCGAGTGCACCGGCGAGCAACTGCCCGCGCTCGTGGACGGTCTCGGACCGGAGTGGGTCGGCCTGTCGGTGACGATGCCCGGCAAGCTCGCGGCGCTCGCATACGCGACCGAACGCACCGAGCGGGCCGTGCAGGTCGGCTCGGCCAACACCCTGGTCCGGATCGACGGTGGTTGGCGTGCCGACTGCACCGACGTCGACGGTGTCGCCGGCGCGCTCGCCGAGGTCGGAGTCGTCGACCTGAGCGGGTCGAGCGCCGTGGTCATCGGCGCCGGCGGTACCTCTCGTCCCGCGCTGCGTGCGCTCGCCGACCTCGGGGCCGTCGAGGTCACCGTCGTCGCGCGGTCCGCCGACCGGGCCGGCGAAACCCTCGACTGCGCGCGGGCGGTGGGACTGCGGGCCCGCCACCAGAGCTTCGACGAGTCGGCCATCGCCGACGTGTGCCGGGACGCAGCCGTCGCGGTCAGTACGGTCCCGGCCGCCGCCGTGGCCCCGTACGCCGCGGCGGTCGCGCACGCCCCGGTCGTGTTCGACGCGATCTACGACCCGTGGCCCACACCGCTCGCATCCGCCGTCCAGGCGGCGGGCGGCACCGTCGTCGACGGCCTGCGGATGCTCCTCAACCAGGCATTCGGTCAGGTCGAACAGTTCACTGGACGGCCGGCGCCGAGGGAGGCGATGGCCGCGGTACTGCCGCCGCTTTCATCCACAGGCGGCGCGTAACCCCAGGTCGCGTCCGGGGTGCCGGCGCCGACGCATGGCACGCTGCCGTCATGGGGGACATCGGGGGATTCCTGCTGCTCGCGGCGTGGTGCGGGTGGCTCAGCGTGATCGATCTGCGGACGCGGCGGCTGCCGAACCTGTTGACGCTGCCGGGTTCGGTGGTGATGTTCGCGGTCGCGGCGGCCACCGGCCACCTGCGTCCGGCGCTGGTCGGGGCCGCGTTGCTGGCCGGCGGCTACCTGCTCGTGCACCTGGTCGCGCCCGCGGCGATGGGCGGCGGCGACGTCAAACTCGCGGTCGGTCTCGGCGCGGTGACCGGCGTCGCCGGGGCGCGGGTGTGGCTCGCGGCCGCGGTCGGGGCGCTGATTCTGACGGCGGCCGCCGGTGTCGTCCTGCGAATCGGCGGCAGCCGCGCGGCGAGCCTGCCTCACGGGCCGTCCATGTGCCTGGCGACGCTCGTCTCGTTGTCTCTGTGACCGGTGTGCATTGCAGTGGTTGCCGCGTGGAATGATGGTCGGCGTGCTGCGCTGGATAACTGCCGGAGAATCCCACGGACCCGCCCTCGTCGCGATGCTCGACGGAATGGTCGCCGGGGTCGAGGTCACCTCGGACGAGATCGCCACCCAACTTGCCCGCCGCCGCCTCGGATACGGCCGCGGCGCCCGCATGAGCTTCGAGAAGGACGTCGTCACCATGGTCGGCGGCGTCCGGCACGGCCGCACCATGGGCGGTCCTGTTGCGATCGAGATCGCCAACAGCGAGTGGCCCAAGTGGGAAACCGTGATGGCCTCCGACCCGGTCGACGAGGCACTGCTCAAGGACCTGGCCCGCAACGCGCCGCTGACCCGCCCGCGGCCCGGGCACGCCGACTTCTCCGGCATGCTCAAGTACGGCTTCGACGACGCGCGGCCGGTGCTCGAACGCGCCAGCGCCCGTGAGACCGCGGCCCGGGTCGCCGCAGGCACCGTGGCCCGCAACTTCCTCCGCCAGGTCTTCGGCGTCGAGGTCGTCTCGCACGTCATCTCGATCGGCGCGTCCGAGCCCTACGTCGGTCCCGGACCGCAGGCCGCCGATCTCGAGAGCGTCGACGCCAGCCCGGTCCGAGCATTCGACGAGGCGGCCGAGGCCGCGATGATCGCGGAGATCGAGGCGGCCAAGAAGGACGGCGACACCCTCGGCGGCGTCGTCGAGGTGATCGTCGAGGGACTGCCCGTCGGACTCGGATCGTTCATCAGCGGCGAGAACCGTCTCGACTCGCGACTTGCCGCCGCGCTCATGGGAATTCAGGCCATCAAGGGTGTCGAGGTCGGCGACGGCTTCGAGACCGCGCGCCGCCGTGGCAGCGCCGCCCACGACGAGATGCGGCCCGGCCCCGACGGCGTGCTGCGCTCGACCAACCGGGCCGGGGGCCTCGAGGGCGGCATGACCAACGGCGAGGCGCTGCGGGTGCGTGCCGCGATGAAGCCGATCTCCACCGTCCCGAGGGCGCTGTCCACGGTCGACATGGCCACCGGCGAGGAAGCCGTCGCGATCCATCAGCGCAGCGACGTGTGCGCCGTGCCCGCGGCCGGTGTCGTCGCCGAGTCGATGGTCGCGCTCGTCGTCGCGCAGGCCGCGCTGGAGAAGTTCGGTGGCGACTCCGCCGCCGAGACCCAGCGCAACGTCGAGGGCTACCTCGCGGCCGTGCGGGAGCGGCTGGCGCGGTGACTCCGCGTGCGGTCCTGATCGGGCCGCCGGGGGCGGGCAAGTCCACGATCGGACGCCGCCTGGCCCGGGCGCTCGACGTGGACATCTACGACACCGACGTCGCGATCGAAAGCGAGACCGGGCGCACAATCCCGGAGATCTTCGCCGAGGACGGCGAACCGACGTTCCGGACCATCGAGGAGGATGTGGTCCGGCGCGCGCTCGAGGAGCAGGACGGCGTCGTGTCCCTGGGCGGCGGCGCGATCCTCTCGGACGCCACCCGGTCCCGGCTGGCCGGGCACACCGTCGTGTACCTGGAGATCAGCGTCGCAGAGGGGCTCAAGAGGACCGGGGCGAACACCACCCGGCCGCTGCTCAACGGCGGCGACCCGCGACAGAAGTACCGAGACCTGATGCGCCGCCGCCGACCCCTCTACCGGGAGGTCGCGACCATCCGGATGCGCACCGACGGCCGCAGCCCCGCCCGGGTGGTGCAGCAGCTGCTGGCCAAACTCGAACCACCGAAGGAAAGAGGCAGACAGTGACCGAACCCGTGCGCGTCCAGGTCGAGACGGCCAGCCCGTACCCGGTGATCATCGGGCGCGGCCTGCTCGACGACATCGTCGGTGAACTGCTCGGCACTCGCACCGTCGCGATCATCCACCAGCCGACGCTGGCGGCGACCGCGGACGTGCTCAAGGCGGCGATGAAGGACCGGGGCATCGATGCGCACAGCATCGAGATCCCCGACGCCGAGGACGGCAAGGATCTCGCGGTCGCCGGCTTCTGCTGGGAGGTGCTCGGCCGGATCGGCCTGACCCGCAGCGACGCCGTCGTCAGCCTCGGTGGCGGCGCCGCGACCGACCTCGCCGGGTTCGTCGCCGCGACCTGGATGCGCGGGGTGAAGGTCGTGCACGTGCCGACCACCCTGCTCGCGATGGTCGATGCCGCGGTCGGCGGCAAGACCGGCATCAACACCGAGGCGGGCAAGAACCTCGTCGGGTCGTTCCACGAACCGTCCGCGGTGCTGATCGACCTGGCGACGTTGGAGACGGTGCCGCGCAACGAGATCGTCGCCGGCATGGCCGAGGTGATCAAGACCGGCTTCATCGCGGACCCGGTGATCCTGGACCTGATCGAGGCCGACCCCGAGGCCGCGCTCGACCCGACCGGCGACGTGCTGCCCGAACTGATCCGCCGGTCCGTCGAGGTCAAGGCGAAGGTCGTCGCCGCGGACCTCAAGGAGTCGAACCTGCGGGAGATCCTCAACTACGGCCACACCCTCGGGCACGCGATCGAGCGTCGTGAGAAGTACCGCTGGCGCCACGGTGCCGCGGTGTCCGTCGGCCTGGTGTTCGCCGCCGAGCTCGGTCGTCTCGCCGGTCGCCTCGACGATGCCACCGCGGACCGGCACAAGACGATCCTGGAACTGATCGGCCTGCCCACCGGCTACGACGCGGACGCGTTCGCGGACCTGATGAAGGGCATGCAGACCGACAAGAAGAACCGGGCCGGGATGCTCCGGTTCGTCGTCCTCGACGGACTCGCCAAGCCGAGCCGCCTCGAGGGCCCGGATCCGACGCTGCTTGCCGCCGCCTACTCCGCGATCTCGCGCGAGCCCGGCGGAACCGCCGGTACGGTGCTGCTGTGACGATCCAGGTGGTGAACGGGCCGAACCTCGGTCGGCTCGGCAGGCGTCAGCCCGAGGTGTACGGCTCCACCACGCACGCCGACCTGGTCGCGCTGTGTGAACGCACCGCCGCTGAGCTCGGGGTCGACGTGCAGGTCCGGCAGTCCGACCACGAGGGCGAGCTGCTCGGCTGGATCCATGACGCGGCCGACGCGGGGGAGCCGGTGATCCTCAATGCCGGCGGACTGACCCACACCTCCGTCGTCCTGCGGGACGCGTGCGCGGAACTGACCGCCGGTCTGGTGGAGGTGCACATCTCGAACGTGCACGCCCGTGAGGAGTTCCGGCACCACTCGTACCTCAGCCCGATCGCGACCGCCGTCATCGTCGGGGCCGGCGTCCAGGGCTACGCCCTCGCGCTGCGCTTCCTGGCCGAGCGCTGACGCGCCGTGAGCGACCTTCCCGCCGGTGAAG
>NZ_JBSFRT010000023.1:0-91665 GCF_053589375.1 Rhodococcus sp. NPDC003348 | reverse complement strand
GCCCGACCCGCTGTTGCGGGTCGGGCGCTTCTGTCATTCCGGGGCGGACGTCGCCGGCTTGTGGCCAGCGACTCCGCGGCGTCAGGGCTCCGTACGCTCCCAGCACGATGATCCTTCGACATCGACGCGTAGGTGCTTTCCAGAGGTGAACTCCGGATCGCGTTTGTCGATGAAGGAGGCCACCCCTTCTGCCGAGTCGGGCCCGCGGCCCAGCTCGCGGAAGACTTCCCATTCCTGATGGAAGGCCGCCTCACGGTCGTCCTCCGACAGGAAGGAGTAGATCAACTGCTTCGTCAGTCCAACGGCTGCCGGGCTGGTGGTGCGCGCAATCTCCGACGCCAGCCCCATGGCGGTCTCGAGCACTCGGTCGGCAGGTACCGCGTGGGTGGCGATCCCCATGTCGCGGGCCTCGGCACCGCTGAAGAGACGGCCGGTCAGCAACAGTTCTGTCGCGGTCGCAAGACCCACCAGCTTCGGAAGCAGCCAGAGCGAGTTCTGCTCCGGAATCAGTCCGCGTCTGGTGAAGACGAAGCCGTACTTGGCGGTCTCACTGACCACACGTATGTCCCACTGCAGCGGGAAGGTCAGGCCGAGACCGACGGCCGAGCCGTTCAGGGCACCGATGATCGGCGTGCGCATCCTCCAGGGACGGGGACGATCACGCATCATTTCCCGAGCCTGCCGGGTTCGTTCCTCGTCGAAGGCGAAATTGGACCCACCGGGTTCCATGTCTGCGCCCGTGGAGAAGAACGGCCCTCGGCCGGTCACCACGATCGCCCGGATGTCCTCGTCGCGATCGAGCAGGTCGAGCTGCGTGTGCAGCGCGACCTGCATGGCCGAGGTGAAGCCGTTTCCGCGCTCGGGCCGGTCGAGCCAGACGAGCGCGACCGCACCGTCCCGCTCGATACTGATCCCCTCGGTCGGCATCGTCAGGCGCTCACGCGAGGGTTACCGGAACCGTCCGAGTTCGGCCGGGCCGCAGCCACCAGCTTGGGAATGACCTCACCGAGTTCGGCCGGATCCCACTTCTCGAACTTCTCCTCCTCGGGGCCGGCGACCCAGGTCTCGGCGACGCCGATCTTGCCGCCCTTGACGTTGAAGACCCGTCCGGTGATGGAGGCGGCTTCCGGGGAGGACAACCACACGACCGGCGGTGCGATGTTGGCCGGGGATCCGTAGTCGAAGCCCGTCTTCTCCTTGATCTCCTCCAGGTGTGCGACATAGGCATCGAGGCCTTCGGTCATCTGGGTGAGTGCGCTGGGTGCGATCGCATTGACCGTGACGCCCAGCCGAGCGAGTTCGTCCGCGAGGATGACGGTGAGGGCGGCGATCGCCGCCTTCGCGGCGCCGTAGTTGGACTGGCCGACATTGCCGTAGAGCCCGGAGGGGGACGAGGTGTTGACGATGCTGGGGTTCTGCACCGGCGAGCCCTCCTTCTGCTTGGCCCGCCAGTAGTTCACCGCGTGTCGAGTCGGGCAGAAGGTCCCTCGCAGGTGAACTTTCATCACCGCATCCCACATGTCGACGTCCATGTTCACGAACATCTTGTCGCGCAGGATTCCGGCGTTGTTCACCAGCACGTGGAGGTCCCCGAAGGCCTCGATGGCGGACTGCACGAGCCGGCCCGCGCCGTCCCAGTCGGAGACGTCGTCGTTGTTGCCGATCGCTTCACCGCCGAGTGCACGAATGTCGGCGACCGTTTCATCGACCGATCCGAGGTCGTTGACGACGACCTTGGCACCCTGCCGGGCGAACTCGAGGGCATGCTCACGGCCGATGCCGCGGCCCGCGCCCGTCACGATGACGACGCGATTGTCATGCAGACCCATACAACTTCTCCTCGTATCTCGAACTGGTGGAATTTCCGAATCCGGAAGCGACCGAGATCGACCTCGGTCGAGCGGGCGTCATGGATGTGGCGAACTGCTCCACCGTCTTCGACAGGAGGTTCACGGGGCACACAACCAAGGACTAATCAGTTGATTATTTATACCCTAAAGGCGCCCCTACGCCAACCGCTCGAGCACCGCGTCCACCACACGTCGTGTGCGCGAACGCCCCTATCGGGCAAAGAAAATGGGGCGCGTGATGATCACGCGCCCCATCCCGATCCGAAGGGTTCTACGACAGCACTTCGACGAGGGTCGTCCCGGATTCGTCCAGCATGTGCGTCGCCACCTTGCGAAGGTGCCGGCGCCAGTGCGCCGCAGCACCGTCGACGTCGCCGGCACTCAACAGCCTGAGAAGACGCTTGTAGGACCTGTACGCCAACTGGTCGACGGCCAACTCCTGCTCCGGGCCGTGAGTGTTGATGTACAGCCGGTTGTGTGCATCCATGATGTGGAGCAGCATGCCGATCATCACGGACATGGTCTGCGACCCGGCGAGATCGACAATGGCCTGATGGACCCGGGTGTCCAGCTTCGCGAACTCGACGGGATCCCCCAGCAGAGTGCGTCCCTCCTCGACGAGCTCGGTCAACGTCTCGAGATCCGACTTGTTTCCGGACCAGGCGCGCAGAGCGGCGATCTCGACCTCGGTGCGGGCACGGTACACATCGGCCAGGGCCACGCCCTGATACTGCAGGAGCAGCCCCATGTGACGCGCCGCAACCGACTCGTCGGGCGCCAGAACTCGCGCGCCTCCGTGAGCGCCTCGCAGCACGACGATGATCGACTCGGACTCGAGAATGCGGAATGCCTCACGCAGCGTCGGCCGGGAGACGCCATAGCGCTCCATGAGCGCGGACTCTCCGGGGAGCGGGTCTCCCGGCTTCAGCTCACCGGTTACGATCTCTCGCCGCAGGTTAGCGGCTACCAGCTCACCCGCCTTCGGAACCCGCACCAACGACGACTTCGTCCCGCTTGACACACACCCTCCATTCGGTGGTCAATCGTGTAATCATTCAATCTTATCAACCCCACGATCACCGAGGTTGGGGGGCATATCGATGCGCAACATCGCCGCCGCACCGCGCCCGGCACGGAGCGTGCCGTCCCGGACTCGGGCGGCCGGAAGCCATCCGGGCGTGACGGGCAACACATACCGGCCGAGCTCACATGGACACTGATGACAACGAGTCTCAGCTGAGCCTCTCGAGAATCATTGCCATACCCTGGCCTCCGCCGACGCACATCGTCTCGAGCCCGAACTGCTTGTCGTGCCACTGCATGGAGTTGATCAAGGTCGACGCGATGCGCGCACCAGTCATTCCGAAGGGGTGGCCGGCAGCGATACCACCGCCGTTGACGTTCAACCGGTCCAGCGGGATTCCCAGTTCCTTGTAGGAAGGAATCACCTGGGCAGCGAATGCCTCGTTGATCTCGAAGAGATCGATGTCCCCGATGGACATCCCGGCATTCGCGAGTGCGTCACGGGTGGCAGCAATCGGCCCGACTCCCATGATCTCGGGAGATAGAGCGGACACTCCGGTTGCGACGATACGTGCGAGAGGGGTGATCCCGAGTTCGGCGGCCTTCCGATCGGACATGATGATCAGCGCCGCGGCGCCGTCATTGAGCGGGCACGCATTTCCTGCAGTGACAGTTCCGTCCGGGCGGAAGACGGGAGGCAACGCCGCCAGCTTGTCCAGAGTCGTTCCCGCACGAGGGCTTTCGTCGTGCTGCAGGACCTCGCCGCTGGGCAGGGTGATCGGAGTGATCTCCCGCTTCCAGAAGCCGGCGTCGGCAGCCTGCTGATAGAGCGTCTGTGACCGCAGTGCGAACTCGTCCTGTTCCTGACGCGACACGTTGTACACCTGAGCGACGTTCTCCGCGGTCTGCCCCATCGCGATGTAGACATCCGGCAGACGACCGTCCTCCCGAGGGTCCTGCCAGACGGGGGCGCCGGCTTCCGCGCGCTTGCGGGTGTGCTCCTGGGCAGAGGAGAAGAGCGGATTCGTCCAGGGGTTCGCCGAGCGATCACGAGGGTCCGCGTTCTCGTCGACCGGCGGGGTGTCCGCATGGCCGCGACGCCCCCGGCTGATCGCCTCGACGCCCGCCGCGACGAAGACATCACCCTCACCCGCGCGGATCGCGTGCATCGCCATCCGGGCCGTCTGCACACTGGAGGCGCAGTACCGAGTGATGGTCGTGCCGGGCACCGTGTCCCAGCCCAGCAGGGTGGAAACCACCCTGCCCATGTTGAACCCCTGCTCCCCGCCGGGCGCCCCACAACCGAGCATGAGGTCCTTGACATCCCGCGGGTCGAGGTTCGGAAGTTGTGCCGCGGCCGCCCGCACTGCGGTCGCAGCCAGATCATCGGGCCGCATGTCACGCAGCGCTCCCTTGTACGCACGCCCGATGGGGGTGCGTGCCGCGCCGACGATCACTGCCTCTGCCATTGTTTCCTCCGATTGTCTGTGGTCGATGAGAGCGGTCAGTACCGCATGTGGGATCCGGCCGAGATGTTCACGATCTCGCCCGTGATGGATGCTGATCGGTCCGATATCAGGAAGGCCGCCGCCTCTACGATGTCCTCCACCTGCGGCAACCGGCCGAGCACGGTCTTGACTCGTTCGTGCTCCTGCATCTCCGGGTGCAGGGTGTCGGTGAACCGGGTGCCGGTGACCATGCCCATCGAGAGCGTGTTCACCCGGATGCCGTGCGGCCCGCCCTCGTGTGCGCAGCAGCGGGTGAGGACACTCAGCCCGCCTTTGCTGACCGCGTACGGCGTCTCCATCCCCTCACCACCGACGTCTGGTGCATAGGTGGACACGTTGAGGACGACCCCGGGGACTTTCGCGTCCCGCATCTGATTCATGACCTGCCTCGAAAGCATCCACGGCCCACTCAGATTGACCGCGAGCACTCGGTCCCACGCCTCCGGGTCGTAGTCGAAGATCGACCCGATCACGTTCACCGCGGCATTGTTCACCAGAATCGAGATCGGACCCAGCTCCCGCCGAACGGCATCGGTCACCGCGACGATCTGCTCGCGTTCACCGACGTCGAGCACATGCCCGACCACGGTTCCACCGGTCAGTGCGCGTAGGTCGGCGACAGCTTCGGCCAGCCGACGTTCATGCGAGTCGGTGACCACGACGGTCGCTCCGTCCGCGGCCAATCTGGTTGCGATCGCCTTTCCGATGCCCGCGCCCGCGGCTCCGGTGACCAGGGCGATCCGTCCTGTCAACGCTGTCATCCCATACTCCTCGCTTCGTTGATACGAGCCGCCGGCGGATCTGCTGCGAATGACGGTCCGCGTGGCCACTCGGCCCGGCCGGACCTCCGCTGGACCACTCGAAAAGATCACGGGCCCAAGCGGGCCCGGTCGGTTCCGGTCCCCGGAAGTGCCGCAAGATCGTGCCGACGCACCTTTCCGGTCGACGTTCGGGGAAAGTCCGGCACGATGAGCCACTCGGTCGGACGCTTCTGCCTGGACAGCCGGCCTGCTGCGTACTCCGCCAGATCGGCTTCGGTGATCGTCCACCCGGCCACCGGCCGCACGGCCGCGACGGGTCGCTCCCCCAGGCGGACGTCCGGGGCACCGAAGACCACCACCTCTGCCACTCCGGGCATGGCCGAGATGACGGACTCGATCTCGGCGGGATAGAGGTTTTCGCCACCCCGGATGACCACGTCACGGATACGCGAATGAAAGGTGATGACGCCGTTGCGTATCGAACAGAGGTCTCCGGTTCGCAACCATCCGTTGGTATCGCACACCGACACCGGCCGACCCGCGGCGTCGAGGTAGCCGGTCATGGTCAGAGGACCGCGCACGCAGAGCTCACCCACGACGCCCTCCGGGACCGGCTGCCCGTTCTCCACCACGCAGTAGTCCCTGCCGGGCAGTGGCCGGCCAATCGTGCGTGTCCGCTCCGGGAGGGAGTCGTCCACCGAACTCATGGTCAGGCACGGAGCTTCACTCTGGCCGTAGGCCACCAGGAAGCGCGTGTCGAGACGCTGCTCGATCGAATCGATCAGGTCGGGGTCGACACTCGTGGCGCCCCCGACCACTGCTGCGACCGAGGCGAAGTCCTCCGGTTCGACCCCGTCCAGGGCGAGTATGTCGATGACCATCGTCGGAACCAACCCGACGATGGCGGGGCGTAGGACCCGAATCGCGTCCACCGTGGCACGCGGGTCGAACCTTCCGACCGACACGTACGTGCCCGCGATGGCCAGCGCGCTCAGCACCCCACCCACGATCCCGCCGACATGCTCGAGCGGAAGCGGGTTGAGCAACACCGATCCGTCGGTCCCGCCTGCTGCGGTTGCATAGTGCTGAGCGGACCCGAGCACCGCACGATGTGACAGGACGGCGAGCTTCGGACTGCCCGTGGTACCCGAGGTGAACTGCAGGAGGAAATCGTCCTCGGGGCGGGGAAGGACATCCCCTTCCCAAGCCACAAGGCCCGCCGTTTCGAGGGTGTGCACATCGACGACCTCGACACCGACTGCGATGGTGCTGTCCGCCGCCACATCACCGGCCGTCACCAGCAGGTCGATATTCCCTTGCGCACACCGATCGGCAAGGACGTCGGGCATCTCCCCTGCCGGGACGGGCACGATCGCACACCCCGCTCGAGCCGCTCCGTACATCGCCACGATCCACGGCACGCGGTCCCGACCGAGGAGCCCGATCCGGCGATGCTCCAGCGGACGACTCTGCAGGGCCGCACCCACCGCATCGGCTCGGGCGAAGAGCTCCGCCCAGGTCATCTCGCGAACTGTCTCCCCATCGAGCCAGGAAACCGCGGCGCGTTGCGGGTGCCGTCGCGCGACCTCCGCGAATCGCCGATCCACGGTCCCGTACCCATCGGCCGAGCCCTCCGCGCCGTATGGCAGGTACGACAGGCCGGGCCTGGCCTCCGCGCCGGGCGCCGGCTCGATCGGCGCGGTCACCGGCGCTCGAACACCGGGGTCCGGTGGTCCAGGTAGGCAGACATCGCCTCCCTCGAGTCGGCGGTGTTCACGGCGAGAATCTGGGTGCGATTCTCCCGGTCGACCGCCTCGGCGAAGCCGGAGTTCTGGTTCGCCCAGAACGCCTCCTTGGACGCCGCGACACCGAACGGAGAGAAGGCCGCGATCTGCTCGGCCATCGCGACAGCAGCCGACAGCAACTCGGCATCGGGATACACCGCACTGACGATCCCCTTGCGCTCCGCCTCGTCCGCCCGGACCAACCGGTTGGTGAGCATCAGCTCCAGCGCATTCGAGGTTCCGACCAGCCGAGGCAGACTCCAACTGATCCCGCCCTCGCATGCACTGAGCCCCATACGAATTGCGCCGTCCCGGAACGAGCCGGATTCGCCGGCCACCCGGATGTCGGCCGCAAGTGCCAGGCCGAGTCCCGCCCCGACGGCCGGGCCGTTGATTGCCGCGATCACCGGCTGCCGGAGCTCACGCACGGCCAACCCGAGTCCGGACGTCCGACGCTGCGCCTCGAATCTGGTCGGGATACCGAGCTCGCTCCGATTCCGGGCACCACCGACGTCGGAACCCGCGCAGAACGCCCGCCCGGCGCCGGTCATCACCACAGCACGGACATCCTGCCGGCCATGCAGTTCCGAGAGCGCCGCGGTTAGCGCGTCGATAAGCGGCCAGGTGAGAGAATTCAGGTTCTCGGGCCGGTTGAGGGTCACGAGAGCGACCCCTACCGCAGGCCCCGATACCAGCACCAGAGATTCGTCAACATCCATGATCGATCCTTTCGTCGGTGGCGCCGGTCAGCGCGGCAACCCGAGTAGACGTTCCGAGGCGATGTTTCGTTGGATCTCGGCGGTACCGCCGTAGATGGTCTCCGCACGAGTGGACAGGAACAGCTTTCGCATCTCCCCAGTGGTGCCCGTCTCCCCGAACAACGACGCGGCGCCGAGGATTTCCATGGCGAGTTCGCCCATCCGCTGATGGTGTGTCGAGGCGAACAGCTTGGTCGTCGCAGAGGCCGCAGCGGTGGCAACACCCGGCTCCGAGGCGTCGACGTCCAACAGATCGGCGACGACTCGGAGATTGGTCGCCCGCATGAGCCTGATGCCGATGTGCACGTCCACGAGGCGCTGCCGGATGGACGGATCGTCGAGTGCGCCGCTGCGCCGTGCCAGATCGAGCATCGCTTCGAACTCGCGTTCCATGCCCAGTTGGATCGGCATCAGCGCACTGCCGCGCTCGAATCCGAGCGTGGTGAGAACCACCGGCCAGCCGCCGTTGACCTCACCGACGGTGAGGTCGAGCGGGGTGACGGCATCGTTGAAGAAGCACTCGCTGAACTCGGTCGACCGGGCGAGGTTCTCGATCGGCCGGATCTCGACGCCATCCTGCGCCGCGTCGATCAACAGCATCGACAGGCCCCGGTGCCGAAGGGACACGTCCGGATCGGTTCTGCAGAGCACGTAGAGCCAATCCGCGTGGTGCCCGAAGGTGGTCCAGATCTTCTGACCGTTGACGTGCCATACGTTCTCTGCATCCAGGGTGGCCCGGGTCCGCACGTCGGCCAGATCCGAACCCGCGCCGGGCTCCGACCATCCCTGCCCCCACATCTCCTCAACCGAGAGAATCCTCGGAAGAAAGCGCTGCCGCTGCTCCTCGGTGCCGCAGGCGATGAGGGTGGGACCGAGGAGATCGAGCGCCTGCGTGCTGACCCGCGCGGGAGCGGCCGCGCGGGCGTACTCGTACTCGAAGACGATCTCCTCGGCGAGACCGAGGCCGCGGCCGCCGTAACGGGTCGGCCAGGTCAAGCCCAGCCAACCGCCACGAGAGAGTTCCCGCTCCCACTCGACACGCACATCCCATGCGGTGTCGTCCGTGGGACTACCCACTCCCCGGTGCGCGGCGAAGGGCCCGACGAGATGCTCTGAGAACCATGTTCGGACCTCCTCGCGGAAGTCTGCGACGTTCGGAGCGAATTCGATGTCCATGCGTGGACTCCTGATCCTGGACTGTGGGTGACGCGATCAGCTGGGCTTGCCGAAGACCTGGAGGGCGTTGGCGCCGAGATAGCCGGCGCGGGCTGCTCCGGTGAGCGGCAGCGCACGACCCTCGACGATGGTGCGCTCGATCGGCAGGATCGGGTAGTCCGACGCCCACATCAGCTTGCCGGGGTTGCGCCGCTCGGCGAAGGTGAGGATCGGCTCGGGGACGTACTTGGGGGCCCATCCTGCTGTCATCGCGTACACGTTGGGGTGCTTGATCAGCATGGCGACCGTCTCGCTGATCCACGGATCACCGAGGTGGCTCATCACGAGCTTGAGGTCGGGGAAGGTGAGCGCGACCTCGTCGATGAGAATCGTGCGCTGCAGCTTGGCCGGCTTCATCGGTCCCGGTACACCGACATTGATGGAGACGACCGCTCCCTCGTCGCAGGCGGCGGTGTAAGCCGGGTAGGCCAGCTTGTCGTCGATGGCGATGCCGGTGAACATCGGGATGATGCGGATGCACTTGATCCCGTACTCGCGCACCGCGATCCGCACATGGCGTGCAGCCTCGTATCCCAGTCGCGGATCGATGCCGACCGAGGTGACGAATCGGCCGGGGTGGTCACGTTGGATCTGAGCCAAGCGCTCGCACGTCTCCCGCAGCACCTGCTCGCCGGACTTGGTGCCGTGCACGAACGGCGGGGTGATGTCGCGTGGCACCTTGGTCAGCACGCCCGCCGCGATACCTAGCCGGTCCATCTCGGCCACCACGTCGTCGATCGTCTCACCGCCCTCGTAGGCGCTGTTGCCTCGCTTGAACCTTGCGACAACGGAAGGGTCGGGCGTGACCTCTCCCGGGAGGTACGGCAGGTTGATCCATGCATCGAACACTTCCGGTTCCGCGGACGCCATGGCCTGATCTGTCATGTCCATCTCCTTGCACTAGTCGGGGCCGGCGCATCACCGCACGATTCCCCCGGGTTTCCTGACCGTCTTCGCGGCGAGTTCGCCGACGGCCTACCGGCCGCGGTAGACAGGTGACCGCTTCTCCTTCATCGCCGACAACGCCTCGGCCGAGTCCTCGGTGGCCGCGATGACGGCGAAGTGCGAGGACGCGAGATCGAGAGCGGTGTTCAGATCCGCATCCGCCGACTGATAGGTGATCCGCTTGATCATTCGACTCGTCAGCGGTGCATGCCTGGCTATGGACTGCGCGAACGCGCGGGTGTCCTCGACGAACCGCTCCGCGGGCGCCACCCGATTGACCAGTCCGATGCGGAGGGCCTCGTCCGCCGAGACGAAGTCACCGGTCAGCAACAACTCCAGGGCTTTGGAGGTGCCGACGATCCTCGGCAGATAGTAGGCACCACCATCGCCAGGGGTCAGCCCGACTCTGATGTAGCCCTCGGACAGCGAGGCAGTGGACGACATGATTCGCATGTCGCACATGAGCGCCATGTCGAGTCCGGCGCCGACCGCGACGCCGTTGAGGGCGGCGATCACGGGCTTGTCCAGCGCGGCCATCGCCCGGGCGACCCGATGTATCTCGTTGTGCAATTGAGCTTTTCGCTCGATCGGGGCGAGCTCGGAGTTGGCGTTGGAGATCTGTCCGAGATCCACACCCGAACAGAAGGCCTTGTCGCCTGTGCCGGTGAGGACGACGACGCGCACGTCGTCGTCTTCGCGGGCGCGCAGGAGCAGGCGCTCCCACTCTCGGATCATGTCGAATGTGAACGCATTACGCGCTTCCGGCCGATTGAGCGTGATGGTTCCGACGCCGTCGTCCAACGTCCAGCAGATCTCGTGCACTGACCACTCCTCACGCGACTCCTGGGCAATCGCCCAGGTCCCCGAACTTTCCGGCCGTTCTATATCGTCTAATTCGATAGCTGATTGTACTATAAGCGCATGGATGCCTCAGTAGACAGTTTCGGCGGGCTCACGCTTTCCGATGCCGACCGCGACTTCCGAGAGGAAGTGCGGGCGTGGCTCGCGGACCATCTAACGGGTGAATTCGCAGGCCAGGCGGACCGGGGCGGACCGGACGACGACGACAACTGGGAGTTGAGACGCGCCTGGGAGCTCGAACTCGGCCGCGGCAACTGGCTCGGGCTGTCGTGGCCACGCGAGTACGGCGGCCGCGGTGCGACGATGACCCAGGAGATCATCTTCGCGATGGAATATGCGCGTTCGGGTGCGCCCCCGCGCGCGGCGTTCCACGGTGAGACGCTGATGGCGCCCACTGCCCTGAGCTACGGGAGCGACGAACAGAAGCGCCGACTGCTGCTGCCGATGTCCCGCGGCGAGGTGGTCTGGTGCCAGGGATACTCCGAGCCCGGTGCCGGCTCGGACCTTGCCAATGTCGGAACACGCGCCACCCTCGACGGTTCGGAATGGGTGGTCAACGGGCAAAAGATCTGGACGACCTTCGCGCACCACGCAGACTGGATGTTCGCGATCGTGCGAACCGATCCGACCTCCACCAAGCACTCCGGGTTGTCCTATCTGCTGATTCCCATGGACCAGCCCGGCGTCACGGTTCGGCCGATTCGAACCATGCTCGGCGACAGCGGATTCAACGAGGTGTTCCTCGACGGGGCCCGGACCTCGGTGGACAACGTTCTGGGCCCCGTTGGGGAGGGCTGGAGCGCGGCGATGACCACACTCGGGCACGAGCGTGCGACCTCGGTGCTGAACTATCAGTTCTCCTTCGTGCGCGAGATGAAACAGCTCGACACGCTCGCCCGTCGGCGCGGCGCACTCGACGATCCCGCCGTCCGGAGCCGGATCGTGGATTCGTACATCGGCTTGCAGATCATGGCGTACAACAACATGCGCACCCTCCAGACAGCGCTGAAGGAGGGCAAGTTCGGCCCGGAGGCGTCGATCGGCAAGTACTACTGGTCCAAGTGGCACCAGAAGTTCACCGAAGTGGCCATGGACGTCCTGGGACCGGAAGCGCTGCTCGGCACCGAGTGGGCGACCGATGGGAGCGACGACGGGTCGGGGGTTGCCATCGACGAGGCGACCGCGATGCGGCGGGCATTCGTCCGGGCCCGCGCCGAGACCATCTACGCGGGTGCCAGCGAGATCCAGAAGAACATCATCAGTGAGCGGGTACTGAATCTGCCGAAGGAGCCCCGACGATGACCGATCCGACAGCCGCTCCTGCCGGCCTGCTCAGCGGCATTCGCATTCTCGACCTCAGCCGGATCCTGGCAGCCCCGTTCGCGACGCAGCTGCTCGGCGACCTGGGCGCCGACGTCATCAAGGTCGAACGACCTGGAGCGGGCGACGACGCACGGGACTACGGTCCGCCCTTCCACGGTGACCCCGAGGAACGCAGCTCCGGGTTCTACCTGAGCACCAACCGGAACAAGCGGTCCATCACGATCGATCACTCTCGCCCGGAGGGCGCGGACCTGATTCGCGCGCTGGCCGCAGAGTCGGACGTGCTGGTCGAGAATTTCCGCACCGGGGTGCTGGCAAGGTACGGCCTCGGCTTCGAGGACCTGCGCGCCATCAATCCGTCCCTGATCTACTGTTCCATAACAGGTTTCGGCCAAGACGGTCCCTATGCGATGCGCGCCGGATATGACGGCGTGTTCCAGGCCATGTCCGGAATGATGAGCGTGTCCGGCATTCCGGATGGCGAACCCGGCGCCGGCCCGATGAAGGTCGGTGTCTCGATGGTCGACATCCTGACAGGGCTCTACACGTCCACCGCCATCCTCGCCGCGCTTCGCCACCGCGACACCGCCGGCGGCGGCGGACAGCACATCGACATCTCGCTGCTCGACTGCGGTCTCGCTTCCCTGTCCCACTACGTGCAGAACTACCTCGTCTCCGGCACGGCCGCGCCTCGACGGGGCAACGGCGGCTTCGGCGGAATCCCCTCACAGGCCTTCCGCTGCGCCGACGGCAAGGACATCTTCGTCGTGGCGAGCACTCCCAAGCAGTTCGCCGGCCTGGCACAGGCGCTCGGGCGTCCCGAACTCGTCGACGATCCACGGTTCGCGACCGTCTCGGCTCGGATCGCCAATCGTGACCTGGTCCTGAAGGAACTGACGGACATCTTCCGGGAACGAACGGCCGCTGACTGGATCGATCGTTTGGAGGCAGCGGACGTGCCGTGCAGCCCGGTGAACTCGATCCCCGAGGTGTTCGCCAACCCGCAGGTGGTTCATCGCGGCATGCTTCGCCGGGCGGACGACGACTCGGTGGATCTGATCAGAAACCCGATTCGGTTCTCCCGAACCCCTCTCGACCGCTATCGGCGACCGCCCGCCCTCGGTGAGCACACGGCCGACGTACTGACCACCGTCCTCGACCTCGACCACGACGAGGTCGATCGACTCCGCGCCGCCGGAGTCGTCGCTTGATCACCGCCAGTTCGTGAGTGGCGGCATCGCCGCAGACCCGTTCGGCCACCGACCACAGTAAGGACCCGAGATGAGCTACAACTTCATCCGCTACGAGACCGTGGGGGCAGGCAACATCGCCCGCATCGTGCTCGATCGCCCCGAGACGCGGAACGCGCAGAACCGAGGGCTCCTCGTCGAACTCGACGAGGCCTTCCGCCGCGCCGAGCAGGACGACTCGATCGACATCATCATCCTGTCCGGCAGCGGTGCCGGCTTCTCCTCGGGCCACGACATGGGGTCGGAGACGGCTGCACTCGAAGAACTTCCCGGACCGCACCAGCATCCGACCTTCCGTATCGACGGCGGCACCGCCGAATCCCACGTCGAGCGCCGCATGCGACAGGAGTGGCACTACTACTACGAATGCACCCGGCGGTGGCGGGAACTGCGCAAGATCACCATTGCCCAGGTGCACGGCAAGGTGATCTCCGCAGGGCTGATGCTGATGTGGGCCTGTGATCTCATCGTCGCTGCCGCGGACACCCTCTTCGCCGACGTGGTTGCCGTCCGGCTGGGCATGCCCGGGGTGGAGTACATGGCGCATCCCTTCGAGCTCGGGCCGCGCCGGGCCAAGGAGCTGCTTCTCACCGGCGATGCAATCGACGCCGAGGAGGCTCATCGCATCGGCATGGTGTCCAAGGTGTTCCCCAACGATGTACTCGCCGAGCGCACCGTCGAGTTCGCAGATCGAATCGCGCGTCGGCCGGCCATGGCCCGCCTGCTGATCAAGGACTCGGTCAACGGTGCAGTGGACGCAATGGGCTTCCAGGATTCGCTGCGGCACAGTTTCGGCCTGCACCAACTCGGTCATGCCCACTGGACCGCCCTGCACGACGACAAGTTCCCCGCAGGCAAGCCCGGACCGGACATCGAGGACTGGAAGGCCGCCGGCCCTCTCCGGATCGCGGATCGACGGCTACCGTGATGGAGTTCGCAGACCATGCGGCCCTTCCCGGTCGGGCCGCCGATCGGTGGCCCGACCGGGTCGCCCTCGAGTTCGAGGGCGACACGTGGACCTTCGCACAGTTCGATCAGGCCGTCGGCCGGGCCACCACGCTCCTGGTCGAGGCAGGTGTCCGTCCTGGAATGCGGTGCGTGCTGCTGCTGGAGAACAGCCCCGAGTACCTCGTCGCGCAGTATGCGCTGTCGCGGATCGGCGCATCCTTCGTCACTCCGAACCCGTACTGGACCGACAACGAACTGACTCGCACGCTCGGGCCCGTCGGTGCGCAGGCGGTGATCGTCTCGGACCGGCACGCGCATCGCGCGGACAATCACCCGGTCCACCTGCACGTTGATCAGCTCCGTTGTGCGCTCCGCGACTCGCACATCCCGGAGACACGGTCATCCGGGCAGACGGATCCGGATCGCGAGTTGTGCATCCCGTTCTCCTCCGGGACAACCGGGCTCCCCAAGGGGGTGGCGCACAGCGCCGGCAGTCTGTCCGCCGGAGTCGCCCAGCTCGTTCGGCACCTGCAACTCTCACCCGCTGATCGGCTCCAGGTCTCCCTCCCGCTGTGCCACATCTTCGGCACGTCGATGTCGGCTGCGGCGCTGGCGGCAGGCGCCAGGATCACCCTCTTCGAGCGTTTCGAGTTCGACCGGTGTCTCCGGCATCTTCGGGAGGGCGAGGTCACTGTGTGGCCACTGGCAGGTGCGGTGGCCCACCAACTGGCCGGGCTTCCCGATCTGAGCCGCGACCACGTCCCTGCCCTCCGGTTCTTCATGTGGGGCGGCAGCGCGGTCCCTCGCCAACTCGCGTCGACGATCACCGATCGAACCGGAGTCGGCTTCCTGTGCTCGTATGGAATGACCGAGGCGTTCGCGGTTGCCTTCAACCCGGTCGACGATCCCGGTCAGTGGCGACTGGATTCCCCCGGTTTCCCCACGGTGGGAACGGAAATCAGACTCGGTAACGACGACGAGATCGAGGTGCGCAGCCCCTGCGTGGCGCGCGGATACATCAGCGGGTCATCCTCCGATGGCGATGGACCGTTCGGCACCGACGGGTGGTTCCGCACCGGCGATGTCGGCCGCGTGGACCCCGACGGTCGCCTCTGGATCCTCGATCGCCGCAAGGACATGATCAAGGTGTCCGGCTTCCAGGTTGCGCCGGCGGAGGTCGAGTACGAGCTGACGCAGCATCCCGCGGTCGCCGATGCCGCCGTGATCGGACGTCCCGACGACCGACGCGGCGAGCGGGTCGTCGCCTTCGTCGTCCCCGCCGCTCCTGTCTCGCCCGAGCAGCTGGTGGCGGCCGTGAGCGGACAGCTCGCGAGCTACAAGGTTCCGCGTGAGATCGTCTTCGTCGACGAACTTCCCCGCACGCCGGCAGGGAAACTACAGCGGGCGGCATTGCGTCACCACTGAGGCGGCCGGGAGACCTGTCCCGGCTCCGGGCCACGGTCGACCGGACACCCGCATGGCCCGACGTTGCTATCGTCGGCTTCGACCCACCCGTGTGACCGAGCAGCCGAACAGGAGAGTGGACACCATGGCCTCGCTCCGCGAGCGGAACCGCACCCGTACGCGCCGCGACATCGAGACCGCTGCCCTGGAACTGTTCGAGAAGCAGGGCTACGACGCCACGAGCGTCGACGAGATCGCGGCACTCGCGGGGGTCTCGCGTGCGACCTTCTTCCGCTACTACCCCTCCAAAGAAGAGGTGCTGTTCACCAACGAAGCCGACGCCGTTGCCGAGATGGAGGCGCACATCGCGGAGCGCGATGATCCGGGTCAGCACCTCGCCGCGTTGGCTCCCCCGATGATCCGGTTCGCGCGCAGGCTGCTCGATGGTGAGTCCTCCGAGGGACAGCGGCTCACTCGCCTGGTCATGACGACGCGTGAACTGGAAGCCCGCAGCATGCGGATGCGTCTGCGGTGGGAACGCGGAATTGCACGCCAGCTGGCCCGGGAGCGGGGAGACGAACTCCCGACCGGTTCCGACATCCTGCTCGCCAACCTCGCAGTGGCCTGCCTCGGGGCCGCCCTCTGGGTATGGAAGGCCAGCCCCGAGAAGACCTCGATCGAGCACATTCTCGAGGAGCAGTTCGCCAGCGCCCTGCGACTCTGCTCAGGATCGGACTGACGCCCTCTGCGGCTTCGGGTACACCGCGGCCAGTGTGCGCTGGTCACTCGTGCCGGCCCCGCTGTTACGAATGCTGATCCAGAGCGCTTCGAGAAAGCGCCGGGTGGTCATGCCGAACTGTTCGAAGATCTCGTCGGCCGGTGCGCCCCCGTAGGGCAACCACCTCCGCGCGAACGTCAACAGCTCATCTGCGTGCCGTTCCGGCAACTCTTCACCACGCACCGCGACCGTGCTGCTCGCTGTCCGGTGATTCGGCACCGTCTTCGAGTTGCGCAGAAGGCGTTCGTATCCCGCCCGCTTCGGCTCCATGAATCCACCTCCGACTTGTACGTGTTCACTTCAGTCGACCGCGCCAACCACTAAAGCATAATTATATAGATCATTGGATATTGCGCGACAAGATCCAGAACTGATACTCTGTCTCACAACGGTGGCAGCGACCATCGCATCCGGGTGGCTCCCCCCTCACGCGCGCAGCGGAACCACCCATCAGACCCGCGGTGGTCACACCCACCGGACTTCCCCTGCCGAGACCACACACCCGGAGGCGAGCAATGGCACTGATCCAGAACTCTGTGGGACAGCTTCCCTACCTGCTGGCAGACTTCGACCAGCACTCCTACGAGGCGATGGACGCGTTCACACGCTTCATGCCGAAGAACAAGCTGCACACGGCGGTTCGGCCCATCGAGGCACCCGGCTTCGACCGCAAGGTCCTCCTCGCGAACGACCGGATCGTCACCGCACTCGAAGCAGATCTCGAGCAGGCATACGTGCCTGGCTCCCTCGTCGAGATGCTCAAGCAGCGCGCCTCGGGTAACGCGACCGACGCCGAGCGCTTCTACGAGCCCATCCAGCCGGAGTACCGCGACCGGGACAAGCGCCTGATCCAACTCGCCGAGCAGCAGATCGAGAAGACCGTCATGTACCCGGGCGGCTGGGGACTCCTCGCGGAGGCCTACCTCGACGACACCGAGGTGCTCTACGACAACCTCGAGGCCTTCAACCGCTGGATCGACGAGGACTGGGGATTCTGCTACAAGGACACCATCCACGCTCCGGCCCTGCTGTCGCTGCGAGACCTCGACCGTGCCTGCGCCGAACTCGACCGGGTTCTCGCAGCCGGTGCGCGATTCATCATGCTGCCGGCCGGACCCGCCTACGGCCGGTCCCCGGGCGATCCGTACTTCGACCCCTTCTGGGCGCGCATCAACGAGGCGAAGGTGGTTGTCTCGTACCACATCTCCGAGTTCCACTACCAGGCCAACGTCGCCAAGGACTGGGGGTGGAAGGTTGGCCCGCCGTTCCAGTTCTCGGCATGGCAGTGGCAGAACACCTACGGTGAACGACCCATCACCGACACCCTCTCGGCGCTGATCTTCGACAATCTGTTCGGTCGTTTCCCGAACATCAAGGTCCTGGTCAGCGAGTTCGGCGCCGAGTGGATACCGCACTTCATCCGGCACATGGACAAGAGCCGCGGGATGGCCCGCAACGGCCGTTGGCTCGGTGGCCAGCTGTCCGAGCGGCCGAGCACGATCTTCAAGAACCACATCCGCGTGGTGCCGTACCCCGAGGACGACACCGTTGCCATGGCCGACAAGCTGGGGACCGTGGAGTGCCTGCTCATGGGTTCGGACTGGCCCCACGCAGAGGGGCTGCGCGAGCCCGCGGACTTCTTCCAGAAGGTCGAGGGCCTCGGCGACGACCGGCGTCGACTCTTCCTGCGCGACAACGGTCTGAGCCTGTTCACCGGCGCCTGAGACGCATTGACCCGGCGCGGCGCCGGACACCTCTCCCGCCCCGGCGCCGCGCCTTCCTTCGAGTAAGAGGTGATCCGACCATGATCAGGTTGGTACCGGATGTGGTCCCGCTCCCCGCGGAGACCAACGACCTTCGCATCGCGGTCCGGGAGTTCCTCGCCGCGGATCGTGCGCAACACCGCTGGGAACCCCGGGTGGACTCCTGGATCTCGTCGTGGGATCCGGAGTTCAGTCAGCGCCTCGCGCGTCAGGGCTGGGTCGGCATGACTGTGCCGACCAAGTTCGGCGGCCCGGGCCGTTCTCACCTCGAGCGCTTCGTCGTCACCGAGGAACTCCTCGCCCAGGGCGCACCGGTCGCGGCGCACTGGGTCGCCGACCGTCAGGTGGCACCTGCGCTCGTCCGACACGGAAATGACGAGCAGCGCGAACGCTACCTGGCCCGGATCGTCGACGGCAGTTGCTACTTCGCCATCGGCATGAGCGAGCCCGAGGCAGGCTCGGACCTCGCGGCAGTCCGCACCCGGGGTGTTCGAGTCGACGGTGGCTGGCAGGTCAGCGGGACCAAGGTCTGGACTTCCGGCGCTCACCACAGCGAGGCCTTCTTCGTCCTGGCCCGGACATCGGACCTCGATCCGGCACACCGTCACGACGGTCTCAGCCAGTTCCTCGTGCCGCTCGACTCTCCGGGTATCGAGATCCGGCCGATCAAGCTGATGACCGGCCAACATCACTTCAACGAGGTCGTCCTCGAGCGCGTCTTCATACCGGACGAGATGGTTGTCGGAACCGTCGGGGCCGGCTGGCGTCAGGTCGGCTCCGAACTCGGCTTCGAACGCAGTGGCCCCGAGCGCTTCCTGTCGCCACAGCCGCTACTCGATCGGGTGGCATCGCGACTGGACTCCGCGGACAGCGGCGCGATGACGGCACTCGGCGGACTAATCGCCGAACTGCTCACCCTGCGCCGGCTGTCCGGATCGGTCGCGCGTGCCCTGTCCGCCAACGAATCCGCCGACCTGAGTACGGCAGTCGTCAAGGAAATCGGGACAGCCTACGAGCAGCACCTGGTGAGTGCGTGCGCCGAGTTGGTCCCGGACGTCCGGCCCGATCCCGACTCGGGCGACGAGTTGTCTCGCCTGCTCGCGGAGGGACTGCTCCACTCCCCCGGCTTCACACTGCGCGGTGGCACCAGCGAGATTCTCCGCGGCGTCATCGCTCGAGGATTGGGACTCCGATGACAACGACACTGCACACACCCTCCGCGGACGAACTCGACGCGCTCCGCGAACTGGCTGACGACATGTTCGCCGCGATTGTCGAGCCCCACCTGCACAGCCCCACAGTGATGCTTCCCTTCGAACCGAACGCCTGGGATCTCCTCGGAACGTCGGGCCTGACACTGCTGACCACGCCGGAATCCTCGGGCGGCAGCGGTGCCGGATTTGTCGAGGCTTCGGTTCTCCTCGACCGCGCGGGATTCCACGCGCTCCCCGCCCCGCTCGGGGAGACCGACCTCCTGGCCTCGTGGCTGCTCACCCGGATCGGTCGCAACTCTTCCGGCGGACCCGCCGTGGCGCTCCCGGTCGATTTGCCACTGTCACAACTCGCCGACTCGGAAGCGGTAGCTTCTGCTCCGTGGGCCGCCGTCGCCTCCGAACTCGTCCTCGTCGGGCCCGATTTCATCGCAGCGGTCCCCCATGAACAGGCGACCGTCACCCCCGTCGGTGATCTCGCGGGCGAGCACAGCGCCACTGTCCGTGTCTCCGGCCGTGACCTCGACCCGATGCCGGCGTCCTCGGATCTGCGCGACGAACTACGGGTCCGAGGAGCCTGGATCCGCTCGATTCAGACCTGTGGAGCACTGGAGCGCGCTCTCGATCTCGCAATCTCGCATGTGACCGAGCGACATCAATTCGGCAGGCCGCTGGCCAAGTTCCAGGCCGTACAGGACCTGATCGCCCGGTCGGTCGGTCTGCTCACCACAGCCAAGGCCGCCACCGCGCACGCTGTCACTGTCGCCGCCGACGAGGGCTTCGCCACCGAGAACGCCTTCGTGGCGACGGCGGCGGCCAAGATCTCGGCCGGACAGGCCGCCGTCGGAGTCAGCCGCAACGTGCATCAAGCACTGGGTGCGATCGGCTTCACCCTCGATCACCAACTCCGGCACTTCACCACCCGCGCCCTCGCCTGGAATCGAGACTTCGGAACCCCGACCGAGTGGTCGGCCCAGCTGGGGCGTCATGCCCTGGGCTCCGGGCTGTCGGTGTGGGAGTACGCGGTCGCGCACTGACTCCGCGCACCGCGACCGAACAGCCAATCCACTTACCTCATTGTTCACCGCAGGACGGTCACCGTTCCTGGACCAGATGGAGTGACAACCGATGCGACGTAACATCTTCGAGCCCGAGCACGACGAGTTCCGGTCGACTGCCCGGTCGTTCTTCGAGACCCACTGTGCACCGCACTCGGTTGAGTGGGAGGAACGGGGCTACGCGGACCGCGATGCCTGGATCGAGGCGGGAAAGCTGGGACTGATCGGGTGGGACATGCCCGAGGAGTTCGGTGGCGCCGGCATCGAAGACTTCCGCTTCAATGCGATCCTCAACGAGGAATACCACGCGACCGGAGCGGTCGGGATCGGCCTCGGCGTCCAGAACGACATTCTCGCCCCGTACTTCCGGGATCTGACGACGGACGAGCAGAAGCAGCGATGGCTTCCGAAATACGTTGCCGGCGAGTACATCACCGCCATCGCGATGTCCGAACCCGGCGCCGGATCGGACCTCGCCAACGTCAAGACCACCGCGCGACGAGAGGGCGACCACTTCATCGTCAACGGCGCCAAGACCTTCATCTCGAACGGCATGCTCGCCGACCTTGTGGTCGTGGTCTGCCGCACCGATCCCGATGCGGACAAGCCCCACAAGGGAATCAGCCTGATCGTGGTGGAAACCGGCATGGAGGGATTCACCCGGGGTCGCAACCTCGACAAGATTGGGCAGAAAGCTGCCGACACGGCGGAACTGTTCTTCGACAACGTCAAGGTTCCGGTCGAGAACCTCCTCGGAGAGGAGAACCGCGGTTTCTACCACCTGATGCGGAATCTTCCCGCCGAGCGGCTCGCGATCGGCGTTCACGCCGTGGCCCAGGCTCGACGAGCGGTTCACCTGGCAAGCGAATACGCCCACGAGCGAAAGGCATTCGGCCAGGAGATCGGTAAGTTCCAGGTCAACCGGCACGCCCTCGCGCAGATGAAGATCGAGGTCGACGTCATGCAGGTCTACGTCGACGAGTGCATCATGCGAGTCAACTCGGGTGAGCTGACCGCCGAGGAGGCTGCCGGCGCCAAGTGGTGGACCACCGAAACCCAGTGGAAGATCGTCGACCGCTGCCTCCAACTGCACGGGGGCTACGGCTACATGAACGAGTACGAGATCGCCAGGCTGTGGCGTGACGCGCGGGTCCAGCGAATCTACGGCGGCACAAACGAGATCATGCTCGATCTGGTCGGACGCAAGCTCGGCTACTGATAGTGACGGACCGCCCCGGGTCGCGACAGCGATCCGGGGCGGTGGTGTCGGTACTGCCCTACCCCCGAACGAGGCCCTGCCACATCCCGCACGAGGAGCCCCCATGTCCGTGACGCACCGCGACCTCCTGGATCTCATCGACGTCGAACAAATTGGGCCGGCCCTCTTCGAGGGCAGGCCCACTCGCTACCGTCTCCCCCGGGTCTTCGGTGGCCAGGTCGCCGGCATGGCGATGGAGGCCGCCGCTCGAACACTCACGCCTCCCTGGCCGGCGCACTCGGTGCAGAGCCAGTTTCTGCGCCCGGGCGACCCGGACCTGCCGATTCGGTTCGAAGTGGACATCTCCCGAGACGGCGGATCGTTCGCGAGTCGCAATGTCGATGCCTACCAGGGTGAGAGGCGTCTGTTCTCGGCTCGCATGTCCTACCACCGCCCGGTGACTGGGAGATACGAACATCAGTTGCAAGCCCCGTCCGCGCCTGGTCCGGACGCGTTGCCGAGCGCTGCCGACCTCGCTCGTGAGGTCCCCGACGAGTGGCCGCAGTTCTACCTGGAGTGGGACGGGCTCGACATCCGGGTGGCTCCAGGCAACCTCCGACGGTCCCCGATGGCAAGCACCGGTACGAGTGCACGGTCACAGGTCTGGATGCGCGTGACACAGCCGCTCGGAACCGTGCCCCAGAATGCGCACACTTCCCTGCTGACGTGCATCTCCGATCTCACTTTCCTCTCCACATCTCTTGTACCGCACGGTATTCCTCCCAAACATCCCGAGATAATGATCGCATCGCTCGATCACTGCCTCTGGTTCCACCGACCCTTCCGAGTCGACGAATGGCTGCTCTACGACCAGGTGTCCCCGACCGCATACGCGGGACGCGGATTGTGCAGGGGCGAGTTCTACACCGCAGACGGCGCGCACGTGGCATCGGTTGTCCAGGAGGGTCTCATCCGGCCGCTCACCTGAGGATCGGACAACCTGAAATCCCCTGTGATCGCGTCATTCCACTGTTCCTACCCCTGATTCACCGATTGTGAGATCCCGCTGATCCCACCACGCGGAAAGGACCACGATGACCAGCCACCCAGTCACAACTGAGAGGACCCCACAGTGAAGTTCGAGCGAATGGAACTCCTCGGCGTAATGGTGCAGGACCTCGACAAGGCGATGGCGTTGTTCGAGGACCTCTTCGACCTGGAATTCGAGCAGTTGGTCTTTCCCGACGACATCGACTTCGTAGACATCCCGGTCGACGATCCGGGGGAAGTGCTGCGACCTCTCGATGGCTTCCGCTGTGCGTTCGATCGTTCAGGCTTCTTCGAGCTGATCGAGCGCCCGGAAGGGCCCGAGGGCGTGTGGAGCCTGCACTACAAGGTCACCGATCTCGACGAGGCCAAGGCGAGATTCCTGGGGAAGGGCCTCCGTCTGGTACGCGAGTTCGTCCTCGGCAACGCGCGCGAGCTCGTCTTCGCCAGCGACGCTTCCCACGGCCTTCGCATCTGCCTGCTCGAGTACGAAGGAGACGTGTTGACCGACGCGATGTTCAAGCGTGCGGGAACCACGCCGGGCGAATGATCACCTAGGCCTGTTCGCGGGAGTTCCACAGTCCCGGCAGGCGCAAGGTCGGGCAAGCCAAGGGACTCCCCCGCACGGGCGGTCCCGCGGCCACCGCGGCAGGAAGAAGGCGAGCGCCGCGGATCGGCCAATAGAGCCACGTATCCCACGATGTCGAGGTCCCACCTCATGAGGATCGACATCGTGGGATACGTGGATGATGGAGTCAGCCCGAGACAGGGACGCGTGCTCCGCTGACTGCACTGCTCGCATCGGAGACCAGGAAGGCCACGGTCTCGGCAATCCGTTCGCCGGACACCCACCCCTGTCGAGTGGACTCCGGCTGTGCGGCCCGGTTGGCGGGTGTGTCGATCACCGAGGGCACGATCGCGTTGGCCCTGATCCCGACGTCCCGGTACTCGACCGCGATCGTCTCCAGGAAGGCTGCGACAGCTGCTTTCGCCGTGATGTAGCCCGCGGCGCCGGCGAAGGGGGCGGTGGCAGCTCGTGCCGACACCCCCACGATCGATCCGCCGCCCGCGGCCGCCAATCTCGGCACCGCGGCCTGGGTGAGCAGGTAGAGGGCTCGGAGATTCAACCGGATCATCCTGTCGAACTCGTCGATCGGAGTGTCTGCCACCAACCCTCCCATCGCGAATCCCCCCACGAGGTTCACGACTGCCCTCAACGGAGCACCGTCGATCCCCGACGCTGCATCGACCACTCCCCGGACCTGCGCCTCATCGAACAGATCCGCGCGCAACAGAGTGAGCGCCTCCGACTCGGGCAGCCGACCGACCTGGGACTCGACGACCCACGGAACGACGACATGCCAGCCCTGCTCGAGCAGGGCGATCACCACAGCCACTCCGAGACCACCCGTGCCGCCAGACACGATCACCGTACGGCCCATCCGATTGCCTCCCTCTTCAGGCGTGAGCGCGCTCAGAACGCGACCCTGCTGACCGTTTCCGCGATCAATGCCGGCTTTTCCTTGCCCTCGATCTCCATCGTCTGACGGATGATCATCTGGAGCGAACCGTCGGGAAGGGCATCGGCGGACAACAGCGTCGCGCGAAGACGCAGGCGCGATCCAACGAGAACCGGATTGACGAAGCGAACCTTGTTCGACCCGTAGTTGATGCCCATCTTCGACCCGGAGATCTCGAAGATCTGCCAGCCGAGCATCGGAACCAGGGAGAGGGTCAGGTATCCGTGCGCGATCGGACCACCGAAGGGGCTTTCCGCGTGGGCTCGCTCGACGTCCACGTGGATCCACTGGTTGTCGCCTGTGGCCTCGGCGAACTGGTTGATGCGGTCCTGGGTGACAACGATCCAGTCGCTGACGCCGAGTTCCTCGCCGACCGCGCCCACGATGTCATCGGCGGAGGTGAATGTTCGCATGTGTCTTACCCTTTCGCGGCCGCGTTCGGTACGAGGCCGATGAGTTCTTCCAGTCGTGCACGATGATGTGCCGGAGATCCGAAGAGAAGTTCGGAAGCCTTGGCGCGCTTGAAGTAGAGATGAGCATGGTGCTCCCAGGTGAACCCGATGCCACCGTGCATCTGAATGCTCTCGGCGGCGATGTGATAGAACGCCTCCGAGCAGTAGGTCTTGGCGATCGCGGCCGCCTGCGGGAGATCGTCCGATCCCTCCTGGATCGCAGTGCTGGCGTAGGTTGCCGCTGACCGGGCCGATTCGAGTTCGACGAGCATGTCGGCGCAACGGTGCTTGAGAGCCTGGAAGGAGCCGATCGGGCGTCCGAACTGAGTGCGCACCTTGAGGTACTCGACCGTCCGATCCAGTACCTCGGCAGCGGCGCCCACCTGCTCGCAGGCCAATGCCACCGAGGCAATGTCGGCCACCTTTTCGAGGATCGCCGCTGCGGCACCGGGTTCGCCGAGCAATCTCGCCGGGGCCTCGGAGAACTCCACCCTTCCGAAGCTCCGTGTCAGGTCCATCACCGTCAACGGAGTGACCCCGACCTCCGGCCGAGGCAAATCGACCACGAACAGCGAGGGCCCGGCCTCGGTCTGCGCGGCCACGATCACGAAATCGGCGCACACGGCGTCGAGCACATAGGCCTTGGTCCCGGAGATTCGCCATCCGTCCGCGCCCTGGTGTGCAGAGGTCCGGCCGGTGGAAGCGATCACCAGGGCGTCGTCGCTCGCGGCGAGCGTGCCGAGCCTGGCTCCCTCCGCGAGTCCGGGCAGGAGTTCACCCGCCAGCGATACGTCGTCGGCGAGCAGCAGCGTGTACGTCGCCAGCACGCCCGACGACAGTAGCGGCGCGGCTAGCAGCGACCGACCGGCTTCTTCCAGGACGATGCTCAGTTCGCCGAAGCCGAACCCCGCGCCACCGAACTCCTCGGGCACCGCGAGCGCGGGAGCACCGATCTGCTCGGAAAGCGCTGCCCACGCCTCCGGATCGAACGGGGCGTCCGCATCCATCAGCTCCCTGACCTGCGTCTCGGTCGAGAACTTCGACGTGAACGACCGCACGACCTCGCGTAGCGCCTGCTGTTCCTCGGTTACCGTGAATCCCATGTAAACCCCTTCGACTCTCGTCGACGTGGGTACACCGCATCCGAGCCCGATATCGGCGGACCGCCACGGACACGTGTGCGCGAATCCTCGCACCCCGTCGACCTTTGGTTACTCCGTTGCCATCGCCGCGCGTCGTGCTCGCGGGGGTGGCGACGCGTCTTGATGTGCCGTCAGCCGATCGCCGTCGGCCGCGCCCGCACCAGGCGTGGTCAGCGCACCAGAATGCTGACCGCTCCGGTTCCAGGGTTGCCGTACAGGTGGGTGTATCCCACGGATGGGACCTTCTCGATCTGACGAGAACCGGCCTGCCCACGCATCTGCAGAACGACCTCATGGATCTGCCGGAGCCCCGAGGCTCCGATCGGCTCACCGTTCGCAATCAACCCACCGTCGGTGTTCACCGGAAGTCCACCGGTGATCTCGGTGTGCCCGTCCGCGATGAGCTTCTCCTGATCTCCATCGGCGCAGAACCCGTTCTCCGCCAAATGCATGATCTCCGACCCTGCATCGGTGTCCTGCAGCTGCGCGACGCCGACATCCTCCGGCGCAACCCCGGCGATCTCGAATGCTGCCCGCGAGGCGTCGACCGTAGGGCTCGGCGCTCCGGCCAGCGGGAGTGACGGGCTCTGCATCTCGAATGAGCCCTCTCGCCGGCTCCGCAGGACCGAGGCGCGCAGCTCGATCGGCGTGGAGTTGTACTTGCGGGCCAGATCGGATCGACACAGCACGACAGCCGCCGCGCCCTCGTCGGGAGCGCAGTACATGTACTGGGTCAGGGGGTAGTTCAGATAGGGCGCCGCCAGAATGGCCTCCTCCGACATCGGCTTCCTGCGCCACGCCAGCTCGTTTCGCTCACCGTTACGCATCGCCTTGGCCGCGACCCGGGCAAGGGTCTGGGGTGTGATGCCATGATCGCTCATGTACCGGTTGATCTTCATGCCGAAGAAATGTGTGGTGAGGAACAGTCCGGTCTCCGCGTACCAGTTCGGAAGCCCGAGCACGGACGGATCGGCGGAGAAGGCGCCCTTCGGGTGCTTGTCGAAGCCCACGGCGACGGCGATGTCCGCTTCACCGTGCTCAATCGCCTTGGCGGCCATCGACAGTGACGTGTTGGCCGTCGCGCATCCGTTGAAGACGCCGTAGATCGGGATGCCGGTCAGCCCCATCTTGCCCACGATCGAGTCCGGATTGGACACTTCGAGGCTGCCAGCGAATGCGATCTGCACATCGGACCAGGTGACTCCGGCGTCACTCAGCGCCGAGCGCAGCGCCTCGGCGCCCATGTCGAGCGCGGACTTGCCGGGAAAGCGTCCGAAGGGATGCATTCCCACGCCGATGATCGATACGCCTGCCATCACTGGTCTCCTTCTGCACGGTCCGGCACCGGAGCGAATGCAAACGTTTCGCCGCCCGCGAAGGGCTCGACAACAACTCGCATCCGCCCTCCGATGGTCAACTCCGCGGGATCACACGTGGTCAACCTGCCTTCGACGAGAGGTCCCTCGTCGAACTCCAGGTAGCCAACCCCGTAGGGGCGAAACTCGCCGTCCGGCAGGGCCGGCGGCGACGGAGGCGGAAACTCCTGACTCGTCCACGTGTAGAGCCGGCCCTCGGGACCGAGTTCCACGATCTCTTGCCCCGGCTCCGCCGGAAAGACCAGGTGCTCCGACAAGGAGGACCTCGAGGCGATCAGGTACACACTGTCACCGTCGACCCTGAACAAGTCGCTCGGCGGTACGAAGGTCGTCATGACGAAAGAGTACCATCAGCTAAACTATTAATCTATACCTTGCTGCCCGGACAGCCACTGCCGATGGTTCTCGAAATGGCTTGCCGGACGGCTGATCATGATGGCATCGGCCTCCGCCAGGAGCGCCCCGGAGGATGCGAGCTCCAGCGTTGCCCGGACGAAGTTCTTGCGACCTTCCCGTCGGTCGATCCAAGCCCGGCCGAATAGTTCCCAGCCGATCGGCACTGGCCGTCGGTAGACAACGGTGAGGGTGCCCGTCACGGCGAACTCCCCATTCAACGTCAAGGTGTGCCCGGCGAGTTCGTCCATGACGGCCGAGGTCCAGCCACCATGCGCCACCTCCGGTCCGCCCTCCTGATCGGAGGGGCACACCACACGACTGATCACCACACCGTCCGCGCCCAGATCCTCGCTCTCGATTCCGAATCGACAACGGTTGCGCCTTCGGCAACCGTGGCACAGTGCAACTCCGGTCGGTGATTCCGGTGCGTAGAACTCGGAGGAGGGGCCGTCCCCACTCACCGCGGCGATCCGATCACTCTCCCCTGCACTGCCATTCGCCTGCATGCTGCCCCTTCCCCGTCCGCGCTTCCCTCCGGGACGAGAGTTGTCGAATGCAGTCGGAGCACCGCCCAGGTGCGAAACATGCCCCGACAGATGCAAGTGGTGGGGCCGAGCGGATCCACGCCCGGCCCCACCACCCCTGGATGGACCCCGCGGTCCCGGGGCCGAGCCCCGGTCAGGTCACGTCAGGCGAGGGATTCGAAGACTGTCGCGTTGGCGGTGCCGCCGCCCTCGCACATCGTCTGGAGCCCGTAGCGGCCACCGGTTCGGGCCAGGTGGCCGATCAGCGTCGCCGCCAAACGGGCGCCCGAAGCACCCAGCGGATGACCCAGCGCGATCGCTCCGCCGAGGGGATTCAGGGCCGCGTCCGACGCACCGGTCTCGGCCTGCCAGGCCAGGGGAACCGAGGCGAAGGCCTCGTTGACCTCGAACGCGTCGATATCGGAGATCGACAGACCGGCCCGCTTCAGCGCGAGCGCGGTCGCCGGGATGGGGCCGGTGAGCATCTTGACCGGATCGTCGCCGGTGACCACCGCGGTGTGGATTCGCGCCAACGGGCGAACACCGAGCTGCGCCGCCTTCTCCGAGGTGGTGATGAGCAGCGCCGCCGCACCGTCGGAAATCTGCGATGCGTTACCCGCCGTGATCACGCCGTCCTGAAGGAAGGGCGCCTTCAGAGTGGCCAGCTTGTCCACCGTCGAGCCGCGCCGGATTCCCTCGTCGGCGCCAACGACTCCGTCCGCGGTGCGCACGGCGACGATCTCGTCGTCGAACGCTCCGCTGTCCTGCGCCGCGGCTGCCCGCTCGTGCGAACGCACCGAGTACTCGTCGAGCTGCGCCCGCGACAGGCCCCACTCCCGCGCGATCAACTCGGCACCGGCACCCTGATTGAAGCGGCCACCGAAGCCGGGAGCAGTGAGCGCCTCGGCATAGCGATCGACCGCCGGCCCACCCATCTCACCGGCACCTTCGACGGTCGCCGCACCCATCGGAACGCTGGACATCATCTCGACACCGCCAGCGACCACCATGTCGGCGTGGCCTGCGATCACGGTCGCGGCCGCAGTGGAGATGGCCTGCTGCGAAGAGCCGCACTGGCGGTCTATCGTGAACCCGGGAACGCTCTCCGGCCACCCCGCGGCCAGCACTGCCATCCGTGCGACGTTTCCGGACTGCTGGCCCACGCTGATCACGTTGCCCCAATGCACGTCGTCTACGAGAACCGGATCGATTCCTGCCCGCTCGACGAGCGCCTTCAGCACTTGAGCCGAGGCATCGACCGCGTGCAGCGCAGCCAGCCCTCCCGCTCGCTTTCCAATGGGCGTCCGTGCCAGCGAAATTACGACAGCGTCCCTCATGGTCTCTCCTTCATCGGTCGATGGTCAGCACGATCAGTTTGAGCATAATTGTTGTACTATATATCGAAGCTGTTGTGCGTCAACTCGGCTGCCGCGACCATACGTCCGCCGAACATTCGCAGAGTGCGATCATCGCGACGATCCCTTACCCGCAAGACCCAGGGGAGTCGACAGACCATCGTGACCGAGTTGCGGAAGCTTGTCGGTTCGAAGCTTTGGCGTACCTGGCAGACATCACTGATACGCCTACCGTCCAGCGTTGGGCGGACGGTGGTCCGTAGGCCGAAACCCCGCGTTGCGCGACCACGCACCTGCACAAGTGTTGAGGAAGGACAATTCGGCCAGCGCTCGGTGCGCGGTCGAGCGCGTAGCCCGCGAGTACTCTTCGCACGGGTTCAACAGCTGATCCCGTCCGCGTCACCGGTGTAATCGCACCTTCGTAACGTCAATTGACTCTCGTCGGCTTCGCAGCGCGAAACTGGCGCAACAGCTGTTCACCACCGACAGTCGGTGTCCTCCACACCCGGTCCCAAAGTTCCATTCCTGCTTCATCTTCAAGCCTGGCAAGTTGGACACACAGCACCGACGCATGCACGGCCATGTTGTCGGCTGCAGCTTGGATCGACTCACACCGAGCGATGATGTCGAAGCGTTCGAGTCGTGACCACGCTCCTCGGCCGGTGAGCACATTTCGCAGTGGCGGATCGTGACGGGGAGCTTCCTGTCTGGTCCGGATGGTTTCGGCGTCACTGTCTCCGCCGCGGCTTCTGTTGGGGATTCCGTATGCGGCGGTGAGCCTTTCGATTGTGGATTTGCTGACTCCGGCTTCGGTGGCGATCTGACCATGGGTGCGTTGGTCGACGAGGTAGCGCTCATACGCCTTTCATCGGAAACCCAACGCCTGGCGATAGTCAATATCACCTCGTCAACGGCGGCGCTTCAGTCTCCGCCGGCAAAACTACTGGACGGCTTGACCCTCACGGTAATCCTCAACAACACGATTCGGCGCGCATGAAGACCAGGTTGCTCGGGTTCTGCTGGCTCTGCGGGGGGTGTCTATGGACTCCCAAGCGATGCAGGGTTGGGCGTTCACCTAGGGTGGTCGGCGAGAACCCCGAACAGCTCGCGCAATATTCCGCGACATCAACCGGGCAGCACCCGCGTGTTTGGAACGTCATTCAAGCCATGTATGGAGACGTCCTGCACGAGCGGGTCGATTCAGGGAGCGATGACAGTAGATCTAGGCTGCTTCCGCCCAACGCCCGCAGCCACTGCACACGCGCGGCCACACCGGGAAATTTCCCGTCCCCTGTGGCACTTCGTGCCACAGCCCGTTCCTTCTCGAATCCGCCCACGAAGTCGGCTTATCAAATGGGACCGTTTAGGACATATAGGTGGGATTTATGACAAGTGCGAGACATATAGGTCCGGAAATGGCCATCTAGATGCGGAACCTACACTCCTCCTACCACTACTGTTCCTACCCTACCCCCGCGCCATGTCGACGAAGCGTGAGTAATGCAGTTGGTGCGCAACGGTAATCGTGGCCGTCGGACCGCCTCGGTGCTTGCCGAGGATGATGTCGGCCTCGCCGCCGCGGGGGTCGTCGCGTTCGAAGGCGTCGGGGCGGTGCAGCAGCATGACCATGTCGGCGTCCTGCTCGAGGGAGCCGGACTCACGGAGGTCGGAGACCTGGGGGCGCTTGTCGGTACGCTGCTCGGGGCCACGGTTGAGCTGACAGATCGCGACCACCGGAACCTCGAGTTCCTTCGCGAGAAGCTTGAGGCTACGCGAGAATTCGGAGACCTCCTGCTGCCGGGACTCGACCTTCTTGCCGGACGTCATCAGCTGCAGGTAGTCGAGGACGACGAGTTTGATGTCGTGTTTCTGCTTGAGCCGCCGTGCTTTTGCGCGGATCTCCATCATCGTCAGGTTGGGGGAGTCGTCGATGTAGAGCGGGGCCTCGCTGATCTCGCTCATGCGCCGCGCCAGTCGCGTCCAGTCGTCGTCGGTCATCTTGCCGGACCGCATGTCCGACAGCTTGATCTTCGCCTCCGCGGACAGCAGACGCATGACGATCTCGGTCTTGCTCATCTCCAGTGAGAACAGGACGCTGGCCATGCCGTGCTTGACCGAGCACGAGCGCATGAAATCCATGCCGATGGTGGAGTTGTGCGTCGGCACCATCGAGTGGCCGGCGAGGTACAGGTGCTCGGCGTTGTCGACCTCGACGCACCGCACCGGGACACTGTCGACGCGGCGGACGGCGACGATCCGGCGGACACCGCACCGCTCCGCGTGATGTCCACGAAGTTTCTTGTGTAGCAGCGCCTTACGCGGCCCACCGAACACGTCGTCCTCGGTTGCGAAGGTCACCGTCGCGCCGGCGACCCGGGACTCGTAGCCCAGGCCCGCGAGCAGCTCGGCGAGGTCGGTGGCGAAGTCGGCGTTCGGCGCGGACACCCGCACGGTGCCGTCCGCTTCGACGTCCGCGACGGTGTCCAGCACTCCGGCCAGCAGCGTGCGCCGCTGTGGCTCGGACGCGCGCTGGTAGCGCGGCGGGATCCGGTGCTCGCCGCCGTCGCCGATCGCGGTGAGGTCCGCGTCGTCCTCGGCCTCGATCCGCATGACCACCTCGGGATCGACCGCCGACGCGGCCACGGTCCCGTCGCCGAGCCAGGCGCCGAGCGAGTACGGCGGCACCGGCAGCTCCTCGTGCGGCAGCTGCAACGCCCGCGTGTTGGCCACCACGTGCCCCGCGTCGGCGGTGGCGGCGATGTCGCCGGTGATCCGCACGGCGGCGGTTCCGTCGACCTCCGTCAGCCACTGGTGCTGCTCGTCGGCGACGAGGACGGTGCCGTCGGAGAACTCGACCTCGTAGCAGGGCCGCCCGGTCATCACCTCGGTCGCGGCGACGACGGTGGTGGGCCTGCCGTGCGCGTCGACGAGCCGGTCGCCGACGGCGACCTCGCCCATCGTGGTCCAGCCGGTCGGGGTGGGCAGGGGAGTGTCGAGGGCGAGCGCCTTGCCGACGCCGGGTCGGGCCGCGACGATGATCATCTGTCCCGGGTGCAGGCCGTTGGTGATCTCGTCGAGCTCGCTGAAGCCGGTGGGAACACCGAGCGAGATACCGCCGCGGCTGGCGATGGAGTCGATCTCGTCCATCGTCGGCTGCAGCAGTTCCTCGAGGATCACGAAGTCCTCGGCGGTGCGGCGCTCGGTGACGTCGTACAGCTCGGCCTGGGCGCGGTCGACGACCTCCGAGGCATCCTGACCGTCGGCGCCGGCGTACCCGTACTGGACGATGCGGGTGCCCGCCTCGACCAGCCGTCGCAGGATCGACTTCTCCGCGACGATCTCGGCGTAGTACCCGGCGTTCGCCGCTGTGGGCACCGCCTGGGTGAGCGTCACGAGGTAGGGCGCACCGCCGATGCGGCGCAGCTCGCCCTTGCGCTCGAGTTCGGCGGCGACGGTGACCGGGTCGGCGGGCTCACCGCGCGAGTAGAGGTCCAGGATCGCGTCGTACACGCTCTGATGGGCAGGCCGGTAGAAGTCGCCGGGGCGCAGCTTCTCGAGCACGTCCGCGATCGCGTCCTTGCTCAGCAGCATGCCGCCGAGCACGGACTGCTCCGCGGTCATGTCCTGCGGGGGCTGACGCCCGAAGTCCTCCCGGGGCGGCTCGTCCGGCTCCGGGTAGTCCGAGTGCCCACGATCGTCGACAACCGCCACGCGATAACCGTCCTCTCCCGCAAGTACGAGCCCGCTGCAGAAGACCGTGCAACCGGCACCATACGAAATAGATACGCGCCCACACCGACACGGTTCTCCGGTCGGGCCGGAAGACCCGTCCCGGACCGCCTCGCGGACACGCCCGCGACGACGTTATGCACAGCGGCCGCCCGGATCAACACGGCTTGTGCACACAGCTGTGGATGAATTGTGGAATCGCCAGCAACGGGTTGTTCACCACCTGGGGACAACATGAGGATAACGAAGATCACACATCCCAAGACTGCAGGTCAGACGACATTTTTCTGTTCACACAGCTGTGGAGGAAGACTCGTCCGGCGTGTCGTCGCCGATCGGAGGTCGGGCGTGTTGCGCATTTCACCCCCTTTCGCAACGTGAAATGGCACACAGTGACAGATAACACCTGTCGGACGCTCGTTTAGGTGTCGGTCACAACCCCGTACACCTGCCGGTTTCGCGTGAAACCGAGCCTGAAACACAAACAGCAGGGCCCCGCAGACCGGGGTCTGCGGGGCCCTGCTGTCGAACGGGTGACGGACTAGCCGGCAACCACGTTCAGGTGGAACTTGGCGGTCACGTCCGGGTGCAGGTTGATCAGCACCAGGTGCTTGCCGACGGCCTTGATGTGGGCCTTCGGCAGCTCGACGATCCGCTTGTCGACCACGGGGCCACCCGCGGCCTTGATGGCGCCGGCAACGTCGGCGGCCGTAACCGAACCGAACAGCTTGCCCGAGTCGCCGGCCGTCTTGACGGACAGCGAGATGCCCTCGATGCCCTCGATGGCGGCCTTGAGCTCCTTGGCGTGGTCCAGGCCGCGCACCGCGCGGGCCTCCTGGGCACGACGGATGCCCTCGACCTGCTTCTCGGCGCCACGGGTGGCGACGATCGCCAGGCCGCGGGGCAGCAGGTAGTTGCGGCCGTAGCCGTCCTTGACCTCCACGGTGTCGCCGGGCGCACCGAGGTTGTCCACGTCAGCAGTGAGGATCAGCTTCATGTCTTCCCTCCCTTTCCTTAGCGAGCCGTAGAGACGTAAGGAAGCAGGGCCACCTCACGCGAGTTCTTCACGGCAACCGCGACGTCCCGCTGGTGCTGGACGCAGTTGCCGGTGACACGGCGCGCGCGGATCTTGCCGCGGTCGCTGACGTACTTACGCAGCAGCGTCGTGTCCTTGTAGTCGATCTGCACGTTCTTTTCCTTGCAGAAGGTGCAGACCTTCTTCTTCATCACCTTGTCGCGCAACGGCGGCTTCGGCATTGTCCTTCTCCGTACTTCTCAATGTTCATCGCGTCCGACCCCGGAGGGTCAGAACGGCGGTTCGTCGTTTCCACCGCCACCGAAGGAACCGGACGCCTGCGGGGCGCTGCCCCACGGGTCGTCGGTCGGCCCGGCCGCGGGGCGTCCACCGCCCGCGCCGCCCGAGGAACCGAAGCCGCCACCGCCGCCACCGCCACCGCGGTTGGCCTTGTTGACCTTGGCCGTGGCGTACCGGAGCGAGGGGCCGATCTCGTCGACCTCGAGCTCCACGACAGTGCGCTTCTCGCCCTCACGGGTCTCGTAGGACCGCTGCTTGAGCCGGCCCTGGACGATCACCCGCGAACCGCGAGTCAGCGACTCCGCGACGTTCTCCGCTGCCTCACGCCAGATGTTGCAGCGGAGGAACAGCGCTTCGCCGTCCTTCCACTCGTTGCTCTGGCGGTCGAACGTGCGGGGCGTGGACGCGACGGTGAAGTTCGCGACCGCGGCACCCGCGGGGGTGAAGCGGAGCTCGGGATCGGCCGTCAGGTTCCCGACGACGGTGATCACGGTGTCGCCTGCCATGTGGTTCCTCCTGCAGTGTGTGGAATCCAGATGCCCCGAGCCTAGGGCGTCGATACGACAGCCGTCGGGCCCGGCGCGGACAGGATCACTTGTTGTGGCGCAGAACCTTGGTGCGCAGCACCGACTCGTTCAGGCCGAGCTGGCGATCCAGCTCGTTGACCGTGTCCGGGGTCGCCTTCAGATCGATCACCGCGTAGATGCCTTCGCTGTGCTTGGCGATCTCGTAGGCGAGGCGACGCTTGCCCCAGATGTCGACGTTGTCGACGGAGCCGCCGTCCTTGCGGACAACATTGAGGAACGTATCCAGCGACGGGGCGACAGTGCGCTCGTCCAGGCTGGGGTCGAGAATGACCATCAGTTCGTAATGACGCATAAGACCTCATCACCTCCTATGGACTGTGAAACGGTCACGGACGTTCCGTGACAGGAGGGTCGTTGCGTCAGCAACCTTTGCAGGGTACACGAGGTGCCCCTGACCTGCGAAATCGCACCCCTCGCCGCGGCGGAACCGAGTCCCGGCGCCCGGGCACCTAGGGTGGGGCGCATGCGGACACCGGCCCGGGCCAGCACCACCACGACCGTCGCCGTGACCCTGGTGTGCGGCCTGACGCTGGCCCTGGCCTACCTGAACAAGGCCCGCTGCGCCGGCGCCCCGTTCGACGCCCTCGGCCGCAGCCTGGTCTTCGACCGGATCAAGGACTCGTCCGTCTGCTACTCGGACATCCAGTTCCTGTGGATCGGCCGCGACATCGACAACCACGTCTTCCCCTACCTGACCGGCGGCATCACCGACACGGGGGTCCTCACCGGCGGCACGGTGGAGTATCCGGTGCTCAGCGGGCTGCTGATGTGGCTCGGCGGCGTAGGCTCGCACACCGACGCCGAGTTCCTGCTGCATTCGGCGCTGATCCTGACGCCGTTCGGGCTCGCGACCGCGTGGATGCTGGGCAGGCTGGCCGGGTGGTCGGCGCTGCTGTGGTCGGCGGGACCGCCGCTGGTGCTGTACGCCTTCCACAACTGGGAACTGCCCGTGGTCGCCGCGGCCACCGCCGCGGTGTTCGTGGTCGCCGTATTCGACCGGGTGCCGCTGCGGACCCGGGGCGCCCTGGCGGCGGTGCTGCTGGCGGTCGGGTTCTGCCTGAAGATCTATCCGGGCGCGTTCGTGCTGCCGCTGATGGCGTACGTGTTCACCGGCGGCATCGGCGGACGGGAACTGCCGGCGACGGTGCCCGGCCGGTACGACCCGAAGGGAGCGCTCGCCGTCGCCGGCGCCGCGGTCGCGACGACGGTCGCGATCAACCTGCCGTTCGCCGCGCTGGGCTGGCAGGGGTGGCTCGCATCGTTCGCGTTCCAGTCGGACCGCCAGGCGGACATCACCACGAATTCGGTGTGGTACTGGGGAGTTCGGCACCTGTTCACCTCGGGGGAGGGCCCGGACAGCGACTACGCCCACTTCGTGTCGGTGGCGTCGCCGCTGTTGATCTTCGCCGCGTTCGCGGCGGCGGTGTGGCTGGGGTGGCGGCGCCACCAGCGGGAGGGCACCTACCCGTGGGTGGCGGTCAGCGCCGCGATGCTGTGCGGATTCATGTTGCTGCACAAGGTGCATTCGCCGCAGTACACGTTGTGGCTGATCCCGTTCCTGGTGCTGCTACGGGTGCCGTGGACGCTGGTCGGCGCCTACCTGCTCGCCGACCTGGCGATGGGTGTCGGCGTGTTCCGGTACTTCGCCGCGCTCGGCGCCGGCGCGGACGCCTCCACCGAGGAGGTGTTCGTCGAGATCGGTGTCTGGGGTCGCGCCGCGCTGCTGGTCGTGTTCTACGTCCTCTTCCTGCGGGCCCGGCCCCGTACCCCCGCGGCCGAGCCCGTTCCCCACGCCGAGCCGACCCCCACGACCACCGCACGCACCGGATGACCGAATCCCACAGGCGGCGGCGGTCATTCGACACCCTCGACGTGAGGTTCACACTGTCGTGGCCCCGGGGGCGGCGATAGGCTCGGATTCGCGGTGCCCCACTTCGACGGTGTACGCGACTCGGACGTCCACGGCCCGAGCGTGCCGAGGTGTGCCCCAAGCGGGGGTACCGCGGTCGTCGGGCCACGCGTCAGCCGACCGAGGAGCGCCGCCATGGCCTATCGGGGCAAGATCAACATCGACATTCGCGACTCCGAGCCGGACTGGGAGCCCTTTCTCGCGCCCCGGGCGCCGGAGGGTGCACCGAACGTGCTGATGATCGTCTGGGACGACGTCGGGTACGGCACGATGGACGTGTTCGGCGGGCCGGTGGAGACCCCAACCATGCGGCGCATCGCCGAACGAGGGGTGCGGTACGCGAACTTCCACACCACCGCGCTGTGCTCCCCGACGCGGGCCTCGCTGCTGACGGGCCGCAACGCGACCACCAACGGGATGGCGACGGTCGCGGAGCTCAGCGCCGGGTACCCGGGATTCTCCACCCGGATCCCGTTCGAGAGCGGCCTGCTGTCGGAGGTGCTCGCCGAGCACGGCTGGAACACCTACTGCGTCGGCAAATGGCATCTGACGCCGGGAGACGAGACCGGGATGTCGGCGTTCAAGGGCCGGTGGCCGCTCGGCCGCGGGTTCGAACGCTTCTACGGATACCTCGGCGGGGAGTCGAGCAGTTGGTACCCCGACCTCGTGTACGACAACCACCCCATCGACGCCCCCGGCACCCCGGAGGACGGATATCACCTGTCGAAAGACCTGGCGGACAGGTCGATTCAGTTCATCCGCGACGCCAAGGTGATCGAACCAGAGAAGCCGTTCCTGCTGTATCTCGCCCCGCAGGCCGGGCACGCCCCGCACCACGTGTTCGCCGAGTGGGCCGACCGGTACCGGGGCGTGTTCGACGAGGGCTACGAGGCCATCCGACCTCGAATCCTGCAGCGCCAGAAGGAACTCGGCCTGCTCCCCGCCGACACCGAGCTCTCGCCGATCAACCCGCACGGCGAGCCGGACGTCACGGGACCCGACGGACAGCCGTGGCCGATGCTCGACACCGTCCGCCCGTGGGACTCGCTCACCGACGACGAGCGACGCCTGTTCATCCGCATGGCCGAGGTGTTCGCCGGGTACATCTCCTACGCCGACGACCAGATCGGCCGGGTGATCGACCATCTCGAGGAGTCGGGGCAGCTCGACAACACGATCGTGGTCGTGATCTCCGACAACGGCGCCAGCGGGGAGGGCGGGCCCAACGGGTCCTTCAACGAGTGGCGCTTCTTCAACGGGATGCTCGACTCCGCCGAGGAGACGTTGCCGCACATCGACGAACTCGGCGGGCCGGTGTCGTACAACCACTACAACACCGGTTGGGCGTGGGCGTTCGACACCCCGTTCCCGTACTGGAAGCGGTGGGCCGGTTACGAGGGCGGCGTCGCCGACATGTGCCTGGTGTCGTGGCCGGCGAAGATCCCGGCACAGGAACAACCACGGCAGCAGTACGTGCACGCCGTCGACGTCGTTCCCACCCTGTACGAGCTGCTCGACATCGATCCGCCGGAAACATTGAAGGGCCACACACAGATTCCGATCGAGGGCGAGAGCTTCGCGGCGTCACTCACCGATCCCGAAGTGCCCGGGAAACGGACGCAGTTCTACACCATGCTCGGCCAGCGTTCGATCTACCACGACGGGTGGCTGGCCTGTTCCCAGCATCCGCCGCTGTCGGGCTGGGGCCACTTCGACCACGACCGCTGGGAGCTTTACCGCCTGGATCTGGACCGGTCCCAGTCCACCGACCTCGCGGCCGACGAACCCGATCGGCTCGAAGCACTCAAGGGGATGTGGTTCTACTACGCGGGCCGCTACAACGGCCTCCCGCTCGACGACCGCAACACCCTCGAACAGATCCTCGCCGACCGGCCGCGGGCCGGCGTCGCCCGGGACCAGTACGTCTACTACCCCGGCAGCGCGGACGTGCCGGAGCCGGCCGGCGTCTCGATCGTCGGCCGCTCGTTCACGATCGCCGCGGGCGTCGATGTCGCCGCCCCCGACGCGGAGGGGGTGTTGTACGCGCACGGCGGGACGGCGGGCGGCCACAGCCTCTACGTCAAGGACCACCGGCTGCACTACACGTTCAACTGGGTGGGTACACACCTGCAGGAAGTGGTCGCCGACCGGCCCATCGAACCCGGAAGACACATCTGCACAGCCGAATTCGTCGCCGAAGGGAAGAACACGGACCCGGCCATGCCGGGATTCTCGGGCACCCTCAACCTGTACCTCGACGACCAGCGGGTCGCCACCGACCACCTCGTCACCCAACCCGGCCCGTTCTGTGCCGTCGGGGACGGCATCTGCGCCGGCCGCGACAGCGCGTCGCCCGTGACCCCCGACTACCGGTCGCCGTTCCCGTTCACGGGCGGCACCATCGACAAGGTCGTCGTCGACGTCTCCGGCGAGCGGTATCTCGACCACGAGGCAACGGTGCGAGGCTGGTTCCTCACCGACTGACCCGAACGAGCCCCCGCCGAGGGTCGGGGTTTCGGCGGGGGCTCGTTTCGACGCATGTCGTCAGAGGACGCTGCCGAGGCCGCCGAGCAGACCGCCCAGCACACCGCCCAGCAGTTCCAGCAGGCCGTTGACGGCCAGCCCGAGAGTTCCGAGAAGCATTCGTGTACACCTCCTTTCCTTTGTAGCAGTGATTGAGCGTTAAACACTAACAACGACGTGGCGAAGCCGCGTGGATTGAACATCCGTGTCGCGCCTCGAACGCGCGGCCCGGACGGATCGCCGCGAAGGCAGGAGAGGTCGGGTCAGCGCGCGACGGCCTGCGGGCCCGCGACCGACCAGGCGATCGACGTGGTCCTCGGACGCAGCCACCGCGGCAACCAGTGCGGCGGCGCGTCGGGTGCGCCGTCGAGGACGCCGCCGACCGGGTCGTCCACCCCGGCACCGCGCACCAGATCCTCCGCGGGCCGGTAGATCTGCCGAACGATCATGGCGCACAGGGCGAGCACCGCCAGGTCCCGGACCACGACGGTGGCGGTGAACCACTGCTCGGGCAGCCCCTTGTTGCCGACGCCGAGGTAGTAGTACATCCTCGGCACCCACACCAGGGCGTCGATCGTCATCCACGCCAACAGGATCCGGCGGTGCGGCAGCGCCAGCACCGCCAGCGGCACCAGCCACAGCGAGTACTGCGGGCTCCACACCTTGTTGGTCAGCAGGAACCCGGCGACGACCAGGAAGCACAGTTGCGCGACCCGCGGCCTGCGCGGCGCCGTCAACGCGATCCACCCGACACCGACGCACACCGCCACGAACAGCAACAGCGACACCGTGTTCAGGATCGTCGGGCTCTCACCGCGGGCAAGCACGCCGTCGAATCCCGCCCACCCGGTGAACGAGGAGACCACGTTGTACAACGAATCCGGGTCGGCGCCGCGCTCGGAGTTGAGCCGGAAGAACTCGCGCCACCCGTTCGGGAAGGCCAGGGCGATCGGCAGATTCACAAGCAGCCACGCCGCCGCGGCCGCGGCCGTCGCGCGCCACCAGTCGCGGAGCCGACCGGCGCGCAGGCACAGCACCAGCAGGGGACCGAGCAGCATCAGCGGGTACAGCTTCGTGGCCCCGCCCAGCCCGAGCAGCACCCCGGCCAGGACCGGCCGCCGCCGCGCCCAGGCGAGCAGTCCGGTACCCGCGAACGCCGTTGCCAGCGGATCGAAATTGGTGAACGCGTGCACCACCACCAGCGGCGAGACCGCGACCAGCGCCGCGTCCCAGACCCGGCGGCCTGCCAGCAGCACCGTCGACCACACCGTCACCAGCCAGGCCAGCGCCAGGCCGAACGCGACGACGTTGAAGTAGAGCACGACCTGCAGCGCGCCCGGCAGCCACGGCGTCGCGTGCCACGCCTTCGCGACCGTCATCGACGCGTACTGGTACAACCCGGCCAGCACCGGGTACTCCATGTACCGGGTCTGCACCGACCCGTCGGGAGCCGGTTCCTCCCACGACTTCTTGTACGGGAACGCACCCTCGTCGAGGCGTTCGGCCCCGTACAACGGCACGGTGTCCGAGTAGCACAGCGCGGTGTACTGACGGCTGCCGCTCCAGTCCAGTCCGAGCGCGCCGTCCGGCCCGTTCGGGGCCTGCTGGATGCACGCCGCCTTCGTCGACCAGCCGAGGCCGAGAAAGATCACCGCCAGCAGCAGGATCACCCGCAGCGGGGTCCAGAACCGCTGCCGCCCGATCAGGGCTCGGCGGCCCACCGGCCCGCCGAGCACCGACGACGCCTGCGCGGTCAGCGGGTCGGTGCGGCCGGGCAGGTCCCGGTCCGCGGACCGCCGGTCGTCCGCGAGCACGGCCGGCGATCCCAACGCCCGGTCCGCCGCACCCTCCGCTGTGCTGTCCCCTGAGTCCTCCACCACCGACGCGACGTTACCGACCGGCTAGCCGCCCTGTCCCCGCGGCACGGCCTGCCGCGCGCCCGGTTGCGCGACCTCGTCCTCCCCGGTGGTCGGCTGCCCGGGCAGCGGACCGGCGGTCGTCGCCGCGGGTGCCTGGGTGGTGGGCGCCGGCTTGAGGCCGGGGATCGGGATGGTGACGCCCGGCAGGATCTCCACCGGCGTCTGCGTGACCTCCATGGGCGGCAGCGTGAGCTGCGGAACGGACGTGCTCGACGGGGGAGCGGCGGTGGTCTTCGGCGGGGTGTACGGCGCGGTGTACGCGGGCACACCGGCCTGCCCGCCGATCGCGTCCGGCGTCGGGAACGACTCGACGTCGGTGCCCTCGAGCGCACCGTCCATCGTCGCCTTCCAGATGTCCGACGGCAGACCCGAGCCGTACATCAGGCCGCCCCACGAGTTCTGCAGCGGCAGGCCCTGTTCGGTGCCGACCCAGACCGCGGTCGCCAGCGAGGGCGTGTAGCCGACCATCCAGGCGTCCTTGTTCTGCCCGGTGTCCCCGAGCTGCGCGGTGCCGGTCTTCGCCGCCGACGGGCGACCGCCGGCGAGGCCGTGGCCCCGCGAGTAGGCGGCGATCGGCTGCATCGCGGCGGTCACGTTGTCCGCGACGGCCGGCTTGAGCCGGGCCTCACCGACGGAGGCGCCGCCCCGGTCGAGCAGCACCGTGCCGTCCGCGGTGACGACCTTCTGGACGAAGTGCGGCGTGCGGTACACACCGGACGCGGCGAGCGTCGCGTACGACGACGCCATGTCGATGACGCGGGACTGGTACTGGCCGAGCACGATGCCGTTCTCGGACTTGCCGTTCGACTCCTGCAGGCTGGTGCCCGCGACACCCGGGATGTCCTCCGGGATGCCCGCCTTGTGCGCGATCTCGGCGATCTTCTCCGGGCCGTTCTCGATCGAGAGCATCTGCCGGTAGAAGCTGGTGTTCAGCGACCGCTTGAGCGCCTCGGCGATGGTGCAGGTGCCGCAGGACTCGCCCTCGACGTTGGTGATGGTGACCCCGCCCAGGGTCAGCGAGCTGCTGTCGTACATCTTCGACAGCGGGATGCCCTCGTTCAGCGCCGACGCCAGACCGAACACCTTGAACGACGAGCCGGTCTGCAGTCCGGCCTGCGCGAAGTCGTAGCCCGACCCCTCGGCGCCGCCGTAGTAGGCCTTGACGCCACCGGTCTTCGGGTCGATCGAGACGACCGCGGTCCGCAGTTCCTCGTTCTCACCCTCCATGTTGGTGGTGACCGCGTCCACCGCGGCCTGCTGCGCCTGGTCGTCGATGGTGGTGGTGATCTGCAGGCCCTCGGTGTTGAGGACCTGCTCGTTGATGCCGTTGGCCTCGAGTTCCTTGACCACCTGGTTGCGGATCAGGCCGGCCGGGCCGCTGCCGACGGCGCCGGTGTCCACCTCGGACAGCGGGACCACGTGCGGGTACACCATCCCCGAGCGCTGCCCGGAGTCGAGCGTCTTGGCTCCGACCATGCCGTCGAGGACGTAGCCCCAGCGGGTTTCGGCGCCGGTCGGGTTGGTGGACGGGTCCAGGCCGTACGGCTGCTGGATGGTCGCGGCCAGGACCGCGCCCTCCTCCACCGTGAGCTCCTCGATGGGCTTGTCGAAGTACGCCTGCGAGGCGGCCGCGATGCCGAACACGCCGCGCCCGAACGGGATGGTGTTCAGGTAGGCGGCGAGGATGTCGTCCTTCGACCACTGCTGCGCCATCTTCGCGGAGATCACCAGCTCCCGCATCTTGCGGGTGATCGACCGCTCGGATCCGACCATCGCGTTCTTGACGTACTGCTGCGTGATCGTCGAACCGCCGCCGGCGCTGTCCTTACCGAGCACGTTGTCGCGTGCGGCGCGGGCGAAGCCGCTGATCGAGAAGCCGGGGTTGGAGTAGAAGTCGCGATCCTCCGCCGCGAGCACGGCGTCGCGCACGTGCTTGGGGATCTGGTCGATGGAGACGTCGGTCCGGTTGCCCTCGGGCGGCACGATCGTGCTCAGCACCGTGTTGCCGTCGCTGGCGTAGATCGTGGCGACCTGGTTGGTCTTCATGTCACCGGGGCGCGGGACGTCCTGGGTGACGTAGGCGACCATGAACGCGAGCAGCGGCACGACCATGCCGAGCGCGACGAGGCTGTAGAGGGTGCGGCGGACGATCTTCCAGCGTTTCGACTTCATCTTCTTCGGGGGTTGGGGTGGCTGCCCGCCGGTGCCACCGGATCCGCCGGAGCGGCCGGTCGGCGGCGGGCCCGCCGGGGGACGGCCACCGCCGCTACCCGCCTGGGTGGGGCGCGACGGCGTGGACGGACGGGGCTGGGCGAGGGGACGGGCCTGCGCCGCCGCATTGGGTTGTGCGGGGTTCGACTGCCCGGAACGGGGCGCGGCGGGCCGCTGCGGCTGTGGCCGCGGGGCGCCCTGCGGGGGATACGGCTGACCGGGCCGCGGCTGGCCCGGCTGCGGCTGGCCCGGCTGGGGCTGCGGCCTGCCGCCGGGACCGGTGACGTAGCGCGGCGGCATCGGCCCCGGCTGTCCGGGCTGTCCCGGACGGCCGTAGCCGGGCGGCGGCTGGTTCGGCTGCGAGTACCCCGGAGGCCGCCCACCCGGCTGCGGGCCGGTGGGACGTGGCGCTCCGGTGGGTCGACCACCCTGCGGATCGTTGTAGGGGGAACTCACGTGGGGACTCTCCAGATACTCGCGTTGGACACGGCTGTGTCACTCGGTCTCAGCCGTTCGGGCTGCGGTCAAGGTCGTCGGTGCGGCTCACTCACTCGCCATGCGCCGGCTCGGGCTGCGGGTCGAGCGGGTTCGGGTCCGCTTCGGCGCGGGTACCGAGCCGAGGACGTACGACTGCACCAGGTGATTCCAGTTACACGTCCGGCAGACCTCGACGACATGCACCGAGAACTCCTCCTGAGAGGCCGCCAGCCGAACCAGTTCCTCCGCCGTCCGGGCCGATCCGGAGACCGGGCCCAGCTTGTCGCCGAACACCCACGAGACGAGGGTGAGCTGCTCCTTCCGGCAGATGGGGCAGGTCACCTCCGATGGTCGCCCGTGGAACTTCGCGGCCCGCAACAGGTAGGGACTGGCGTCGCACACCTCGGTGACCCCGGTCCGGCCGGAGAACACCTCGGCCAGCAGGGATCGCCGCTGGAGGGCGTAGTCCACCACCTGCCGCTGCAATCGCACGTTGACCAGAGTACGTGGGCAGGACCGTCGGGTCTCGGGTCGTCCTGCCGATTCCCCACGACACGCCGGGGGAAACGCCGACGACGAGCAGGTGTGACCGCAGTGACGATCCACACAGCGGCGGGCGGCTTCCTATCATTGCCGTCGTGGCACAGCGACAGACCACCCTGCGGGCACGCGACACCGATCGGGTGCAGACCTGCGGGCTCCTCGACGCCGCCCTCGGCGACGGCCAGCTCACCGACGACGAGCACCGCGACCGCACCCGCGCGGCCATGTCCGCGAAAACGCTGGCCGACCTCGACGCCACCATCGCCGACCTCCAACTGCCCGCACACACCACGATCTCCCGGCCGGCCCCGCGCCGTCCGGTCCCGGTCCGCACGTTCGCGGTCGGCACCGCCGCGGTCACCGCCGCCGCGGTCGCCGCGGTGGTGATGCTGTCCGGCACCGACGACGCCGAGCCGACGCCGACGGCCCCCGTCGCCCGTGCCGCCCCGGACACCCCGGCCGTCCCGCAGGATCCGTACGCCGATGTCGCGCCGATCGTGGTCGAGCGAATCGACCCGCTCACCGCCACCGGGGTTGGGAAGTTTCGGGACGCCTACCTGGCGAAGTTCGGTGACACCCTGGTCGACGACGTGACCTTCTACGACGAGTACGTCATCGCCGAGCGCGTGTTCGACGGCGAGCCGCGCCGCAGCCAGGACTGGTCGTTCCGGGGCGGATTCGCGAAGTCGGGCAGCCCGAACACGGGCCGCGACCCCGACCTGCCCCGACTCGACCTCGCCACCGTGAATCTCGACGCGCTGGCCGGATACCTGGCCGGGGCCGCAGAGAGCGTGCACGTCCCGAACGGGACCATCTCCCACGTGAGCATGAGCGCTGACGACGGACCCGAGGTGACGATCTACGTCAGCAACGACGACACCGGCATGAGCGGATATCTGGCCCTCACTCCCGAGGGCGACCGGACCCGCGTGTCCTACGGCGACCGGTAGCCGCGATGCGAAGCAATCCGGCACCCCGCCTGCGGGCCCGCGACAGTGACCGCGCCGGTGTCCGCGAACTCCTCGACACCGCCTACGCCGAGGGGCAGCTGTCCGCGGAGGAGTACCGGCAGCGGGCGGACGCGTCCGATCGGGCGCGGACCCTCGCCGAACTCGACGGCCTGGTCCGTGACCTGCAGGTTCGCGGTCAGATGACGGACCGGTTGCCGGTGCCGCGGGCCGAACACGCCCGCCGCTGGATCGCCGGACTCGTGGCCGCCGCCGTCGTCGTGGTCGGCGGTGCCGTCGTCGCGGCCCGGATCACCGGCGCCGACACCGAGGCTCCCGACGCGCGTCCCGGCACCCTGCTGTCGGCGGCCGGTCTGGCCCGGATCGTGTCCGAGCTGCACGACGGCTACGGCGATGCGCTGGTCGACGGCATGACCGTCTTCGCCGACTACGCGTCGATCGAGATCCCCGTCCCGGGCGCTCCGGGAATGTCGCGGGATCTGCGCTTCGACGAGGACGGGCTCTCGGACAGCGGCACCTCTCCGGGGCGCGACCGGGACACCGTGCCGGTCAACCTCGACGACCTGGACATGCGCGGGGTCGGCGGGCTGCTGCTCGGAGCCCCGCAGACGCTCGGCGTCCCGGAGCCGGACTCGACGCACCTGTCGGTCGACGACGGCGACGGGAATCCGGTGGTGTCGATTCACCTGTCGAACCAGGTGTCCGGGCGTACCGGCCACCTGACCGCCGGCATCGACGGCGAGGTCCGCTCCGTGTATCGCGCGGACGACTGACCCACGCGTCCTCCGGCACCCCGATCCGAGGCACGTACTTTTCGTCACACCTACTCGTGTCGCCGTGCCCAACTATATCGGTGCGATATAGTTGGAGGTCGCATCACACGGTTAGGTTTGGACGACGGGAGGTGGGACACGGATGCTCGAGCTGGCAATTCTCGGGCTGCTCCTCGAGTCGCCCATGCACGGATACGAGCTGCGCAAGCGGCTGACCGGCCTCCTGGGCGCGTTCCGCGCCTTCTCGTACGGATCGCTCTACCCGACGCTGCGCCGCATGCAGGCCGACGGGTTGATCGCCGAGGACGTCGGCCCGGACGGGACGGTCAAGCGCCGCGCCCGCCGCGTCTACCAACTGACCGACAAGGGCCGGCAGCGGTTCACCGAACTGGTGGCCGACACCGGACCGCAGAACTACACCGACGACGGCTTCGGGGTGCATCTCGCCTTCTTCAGCCGCACCCCCGCCGAGGCGCGGATGCGGATCCTCGAAGGTCGGCGCCGTCAGGTAGAGGAGCGCCGAGAGGGGCTCCGCGACGCGATCGGACGGGCCAGCGGATCACTCGACCGCTACACCCGCCAGCTCCATCAGCTCGGACTCGAGTCGAGCGAGCGGGAGGTGCGGTGGCTCAACGAGTTGATCGCGGCCGAGCAAACACCAACAGCGTTACCCAAGAAAGAAGGAGAACCCGACCATGGGTGAGAACAGCACCGCGGTGCGCGTGGCCATTGTGGGCGTGGGGAACTGTGCCTCGTCTCTGGTCCAGGGCGTCCACTACTACAAGGACGCGGACGAGAACTCCACCGTCCCCGGCCTGATGCACGTGAAGTTCGGGCAGTACCACGTGCGCGACGTGCAGTTCGTCGCCGCGTTCGACGTCGACGCCAAGAAGGTCGGGTTCGACCTCTCCGAGGCGATCCTCGCCAGCGAGAACAACACCATCAAGATCGCCGACGTCCCGCCGCTCGACGTCCCCGTCCAGCGCGGCCCGACCCTCGACGGCATCGGCAAGTACTACTCGCAGACCATCGAGGTCTCCGACGCCGAGCCCGTCGACGTCGTCAAGGCCCTCAAGGACGCCCAGGTCGACGTCCTCGTCTCCTACCTGCCGGTGGGCTCCGAGGAGGCCGACAAGTTCTACGCACAGTGCGCCATCGACGCCGGTGTGGCGTTCGTCAACGCGCTGCCCGTCTTCATCGCCTCCGACCCGGAGTGGGCCGCGAAGTTCAAGGACGCCGGCGTCCCGATCGTCGGCGACGACATCAAGTCCCAGGTCGGCGCCACCATCACCCACCGTGTCATGGCGAAGCTGTTCGAGGACCGCGGCGTCGTGCTCGACCGCACCTACCAGCTCAACGTCGGCGGCAACATGGACTTCAAGAACATGCTCGAGCGTGAGCGCCTGGAGTCCAAGAAGGTGTCGAAGACGCAGGCCGTGACGTCGAACCTCACCGGTTCGCTCGCGGGCAAGGTCCACGACCGCAACGTCCACATCGGTCCCTCGGACTACGTGGAGTGGCTCGACGACCGCAAGTGGGCGTACGTCCGCCTCGAGGGTCGTGCCTTCGGTGACGCCCCGCTGAACCTGGAGTACAAGCTCGAGGTCTGGGACTCGCCGAACTCCGCCGGCATCATCATCGACGCCGTCCGCGCCGCGAAGATCGCCAAGGACCGCGGCCTCGGTGGACCGGTCTACCCGGCCTCCGCCTACCTGATGAAGTCCCCGCCGGTCCAGATGGCCGACGACAAGGCTCGCGCCGAGCTGGAGGCCTTCATCATCGAGGCGTAGCCCTCGCGACGGCCTGTGGTCGTCACACACGCTCGACCCCTGTGGCGGTGGGTGAGTTCTTCGGACTCATCCACCGCCACAGGTGTTTCCGGGCGAGACCGGCCCGGATAATCACTGGGTGCACGGATCATCCGGTGCTACGGTGACTTTCGTGGGCACTCTGAATCAGTAGATCGGGACGTCGCGACGAGCATGCTCCGCGGCGAGTCCTGAGCGCGCATCCACCGCCACCGCGTTCGGTGGGGTCCATTGCGCGAGGACACCTTTCCCCGATCTCTCCGGTTCTGCCGGGGCGCAAGGAGCACACCCATGCCCGCGGCACAGTTCTCCCTCCGGACGGTCTCGAAGCGCTTCGGCGACCGGCTCGTCCTCGACGGCGTGGAGCTGACCATTCCGCCGGGAGCGAAGGTCGGTGTCGTCGGCGACAACGGCTCCGGCAAGTCCACCCTGCTCTCGCTGTTCGCCGGACGTACCAGCCCCGACAACGGCGAAGTCCGTGTCGTCGCGCCGGGCGGAATCGCGTACGCCGCGCAGTCCCTGGACCTGCCGGTGGACGCGACCGTGCAGGACGCCATCGATCACGTCCTCTGCGACGTCCGGGCGCTCGAGGCCCGGATCCGTGACCTGGAGCGGGACCTTGCCCACCCCGCCCCCGGCGACCTCGACGCCCTCATGTCCGAATACACCCGTTCGACAGCCCTTTTCGAAAGCCTCGACGGCTACACGATCGACGAGCGCGTCGCGGCCGGCCTGCACGCGTTGGGCCTGCCGCACCTCGATCGCGCGCGCCCGTTCGACGCACTGTCGGGCGGGCAGCAGGCGAGGCTCGCGCTGGCCACGAGCCTCGCGGCGAACGCCGATCTGCTCCTTCTCGACGAGCCGACGAACGATCTCGACGACGCCGCCGTCGCCTGGCTGGAGCAGCGTCTGCTCGCGCACCGCGGCACGGTGGTCGCCGTGACGCACGATCGAGACGTCCTCGACCGCCTGACGTCGCTGATCGTCGAGGTCGCCGACCGTGCGGTGCGCCGCTACGGCGACGGCTACGACGGGTACCTCGCCACGAAAGCGGCTGAGCGACAGCGCATGCGGCAGGCCCACGCGGAGTGGAGGATCGAACTCGTCCGGAACGCCCGCCTCGTCGAGGCGAATGCGTCGCGGCTCGCGGCGATTCCCCGCAAGCAGGAGAAGGCCGGGTTCGGGCACGGGGCGTTCCGGGCCCGTGGCCGCGACCACGGTGCGATGGGGCGGATCCGCAACGCCAAGGAGCGGATCGAACGACTGACGACGAATGCGGTCGCGCCGCCACCGGACCGGCTGCGCTTCACGCCGCCGCTGTCCACGCAGACCACCGAGGCAGCCGGCGGTCCGCTGGTACGTCTCGACGACGTCCGTGTCGGTTCCCGGCTGTGGGTGCCGGAACTGGAACTGCACCCAGGTGGGCGGCTGCTGGTGACCGGCCCGAACGGCGCGGGGAAGACCACGCTGCTGAATGTGATTGCGGGCGAGATCGTTCCCGGCACCGGCCGGGTGCTGGCGCCCGCCCGGATCGGGTATCTGCGGCAGCGGGCACGCAGGTGGCCCGGCTCGGCGACGCTGCTCAAGGCGTATGCCGGGCAACGCCGGGGCGATCCGGACCGCGTGGAGGCGGAATTGCTCTCGCTCGGACTGTTCCGGCCCGACGACCTGCACCGCCCGCTCGCCGAACTGTCCTTCGGGCAGCGCCGGCGACTCGAGGTGGCGCTGCTGTCCACCTCCGATGCGGACCTGCTGCTGCTCGACGAACCGACAAATCACCTGGCACCTGCGCTGGTCGAGGATCTGGAGACCGCGCTCGACGCGTTCCCCGGTGCCGTCGTGGTCGTCACGCACGATCGACGGATGCGGCGGCGGTTCCGCGGGCACCGCCTCGCGATGGTGCCCTGAAACGCGCTGCCGGACCGGGTCACCCGGCTACGCTCGGGGCGGCGGCGTACGGCGGCCGTCACACCACGCCGCACGAGGAGCACCGTGATGGACACCGTCTGGACGTCACTGCAACTGCTCGCACCCGCGTTCTGGCTGGGTGCGGTGTTCGCGATCTCGTTCCTCGAGGCTCCGCTCAAGTTCCGTGCGCCAGGCGTGACGGTGCCCATCGGTCTGGGCATCGGCCGGCTCGTGTTCCGCGCCCTCAACGTCACCGAGCTGGTGGTCCTCGTGGTGCTGTGGGTCGCGGCCCTCGCCTCGCCGACCCCGCCGACCGCCGCGATGTGGTGGCTGCTCGGCGTGGCCACGGTGGTGCTGCTGGTGCAGGTCCTCGGAGTGCGGCCGCCGCTGACGAGACGATCGAACAAGGTGCTCGCCGGCGTCGAGCTGCCCCGGTCCCGCGCCCACCACGTGTACGTCGCACTGGAGGTCGTCAAGGTGTTCGCACTGGTGGCGCTGACCGTGGTGAGCGTCGACGCGTTGCTGTCGTAACGGGACCGACAAGCGCCGCAGCGGCGGTGTCATCGGAGAGACCCACCGCCGCAGGCGCTTTCGCGCTCAGTGATGGTCGGTCAGTGCATCGGCCGGCGCCGTGGACGCCTTGTCGCCCCGGCGGGCGGCGATGGCCGAGAGTGCGAGGCCGAAGACCGTCCATGCGGTGAGCACGAGGACGGGCCGGAGTGCACCGGCTCCGTCGAAGAAGGCGTTGGCGCGCAACAGGCTTCCCGAGGCCCCCGGCGGCAGCAACTGTCCGAGCGTGGACCAGCCGTCGGGCAGCCAGTGGTCGCCGGTGCCGATCCCGGACAGCGGGTTTCCCAGGAACATCATCACCACCGCACCGATCCCGAGACCGACGAAGCCGAACAGCGCCTCCAGCCCGAGCATCGTGCAGGCCAGAGCCGCCACCCCGAGGGCCAGGCCGGCCGCGGTGAGCCAGTAGTTGCCGGTCAGCGAGCCGGTCCCGTACTGCAGGAACGCGGTGATCGCGGCGCCGGCGACCACCGAGAACCCGAGCACGCCGATCAGACGGATCCGCAGGTTGGCCCGTCCGGGGAACAAGCGGGTCAACGCGACCGCCGGGATGATCCCGCCGAAGACGAGGGGCAGGGCGGCGGAGGTGAGCCCGGAGCCGCGCGGGTCACGTTCGGGGAAGGGGACCAGGTCCTCCACCGTGACCTGGAGGTGCTGTTGCTGGGCGAGGGTGGTGCCGACGGCAGTGATCGCCGACGCGGCGGTGGCCCCGCCGGCGCCGGCGGTGAGCACCCCGACGCCGTCCGCCCCGACGCTGATCCCGCCGGCGACGGACCGCTCGCGGATCGCGTCCGCGAGTGCCTCCCGGTCCGGGTAGGCGGTGACCTCCCAGGAGTCGCCGTCGAGCCGCTCCTGGACCGCCTGGACCACGGCTTGCGGGCCGGTCACGCCTAGCGGCATGGCGTGCGGTCCGCCGTGGATGTTGGGGAGCGCGAACGCCGCGAGCATCGCGATCACCACGGCCGACAGGCCGACGACCAGAGCGGCGAGCACCGCCCACGGGTTTCGCGTTGGCCGCGACCCTGCATCCGACATGTGCGTCACCTTCCGTGGAGAACCGAACCGTTTGAAACTCGGATACAAGCTACACCAAGCACAATGTCAGAACGAGATCCGATGACGGTGAAATAGAGTTCGGATGTGGTGGAAGGGAATGCGGCCGGTGGGGTGCCCGACGAGCTCGTCGACGCGGCCCTGCGGGCGGCGGAGGAGACCGGCCGGGACGTCGGGGCGGTGCCACTGGTCGAGATCGCCAAACGGGCCGGCATCTCGCGCAGCACGCTGCTGCGCCGACTCGGCGGCACCCGCGGCCCCCTCGACGCGGCGGTGCTCGCGAGTGGCGTCGATCCGGGCGGGCAGCGACCGGCCCGCGACCGGGCGATGGAGGCCGGCGCCCAGCTGATCGGCGAACGCGGCCTGGCCGCGTTGACACTGGAGGCGGTGGCGAGCGCCGCGCACTGCTCGGTGTACACCCTGTATCTGGCCTTCGGGAACCGGGCAGGACTGCTGCAGGCCATCTTCCAGGCCTACGGTCCGACGCTGGACCTGAGCACCGACGTCGATCCGCAGACGGATCTGCGCGCCGCGGTGGGCCGGATCTACCGGCAGATGATCCGGCAGTGGACCCGCGAGCCCCGCATCGCACCCGCCATCCTCGCCGAGATCCTGGCCCGCCCGCACGACCCGATGGTGGCCGAACTGGTCGAGTACGTGATGCCCCACTCGCCGCTGAACTCGGTACTGGCCTGGCTCGAGAAGCTGGTCGCGGCCGGCGAGATACGCGACCTGCCTCGGGTGCTGTTGGTGCAGCAGATGGTGGCGCCGCTGATGGTGCACGTCCTGTTACGGCCGGCCGCCGAGTCCCACCCCGCGCTCGCCATGCCCGGGCTGAACGAGACCTGCGCGATCCTCGCCGACAACTTCGTCCGCGCGGTGGGCACCGCCCGGTGAGTTCTTCCGGCCCCCGTGCGGGCCGGAAGAACTCACGGGTCAGGCCATTCTGGAGACCGCCGACAGCGGCAGCACTTTCATCGCCATCGAGATCGGCAGCCACGGCCAGGTCGGGACGTATGCCTTGTTCGGCTCCTTCTCGATGGCCGCCGCCAGTGCGCGGCATCCGGTTTCGGTGTCGACGATGAACGGCACCTTCTTCACCTTCTCGTTGATCTCCGAGCGGATGAAGCCGGGGAAGATGGTGCTGACGCCGATGCCGGTCTTCGCCAGGTCGGCGCGCATGCCCTCGCCGAGCGCCGCGACCCCGGCCTTCGATGCCGCATACGTCGTGAGGTTGCGCGGCATGCCCCGCATCGCGCTCACCGACGAGATCAGCACCAGGTGCCCGGCGTTCCGCGGCCGGAACAGCTCCAGCGCCGCCTCGCTCTGCGCGAGCGCGCCGAGGAAGTTGGTGCGGGCGGTCGCGGCGTTGGCGTGGAAGTAGCCGGTACCCAACGGTTGTCCCTTGCCGAGCCCGGCGTTCACGATCACCCGGTCCAGGCCGCCGAGCTCCTCGTCGAACTCACGGAAGACGGTGAACACGTCCTCGTGCACGTCGACGTCGAGGCTGCGGATCGCGACGGTGATCCCCGGGTGCGCGGCGAGGAGTTCGTCGCGCAGTTCCTCGAGCCGCTCGGTGCGGCGCGCGGCGAGGGCGAGGTTGCGTCCGCGCGCGGCGAACTCGCGCGCCATGCCGCGTCCGAGGCCCGAGCTCGCGCCGGTGATGAGGATGTTCGAACGCGTCGCGCGGTTGCCCACTACGTGCCCTCCGTCATGGTGTCGATCAGTTCGTTGCAACGAGTGTCCAGGTATCCCACGGCGATCCAGAAGTGCTCGAACGCGGGGTTCGTGGTCTGCCCGTGGTGGTAGCGGTAGTAGATCTGCTGGGCGATCACCGCGAGCCGGAACAGGCCGAACACCTCGTAGAAGGACCAGTTGTCGATCGGAAGGCCGGTCCGCTGCCCGTAGTACTCGACGATCTCGCGGCGGGTCAGCATGCCGGGCAGATCCGACGGCTGCCGCTTGGTGGCCTGCATCATCGGGTGGTCGTCGGCCTGCACCCAGTACGCCAGGCTCGCACCCAGATCCATGAGCGGGTCGCCGATCGTCGCGAGTTCCCAGTCCAGCACGGCGCGGGGCCGCAGGTCCTCGCCGAGGACGACGTTGTCGAGCCGGAAGTCGCCGTGGATCACCGCGGAGGCCACGTCGGCCGGCTGATGGTCGGCGAGCCACGTCGTCACCCGCGCGAAATCGGGGACGTTGTCGGTGCGCGCGGCGGCGTAACGCTTCGTCCAGCCTGCCACCTGCCGCGCCGCATAGCCTGTACCGCGCCCGAATTCGTCGAGGCCCGACGTTGCCGGGTCCACGCCGTGCAGTTCGATCAGCAGGTCGATCACCCGCAGGCACAGCTCGCGCGTGTTCTCGGGTGTGAGCCCGAGGTCGGCCGGGGGAGCGGACCGCAGGATCGCACCCTCGACGCGCTCCATGACGTAGAAGTCGCTGCCAAGCACCGACGGATCGGTGCACAGCCCCACCATCGCAGGCACATGCGGGTACACCGGCGCGAGCAGCGACTGGATGCGGTACTCGCGGACCATGTCGTGCCCGGACGACGGCTTGGCCCCGGCCGGCGGTCGGCGCAGCACCAGGTCGCGGTCGGGGTAGCGCAGCAGGTAGGTCAGGTTCGACGCACCACCGGCGAACTGACGCACCTCCGGAACTCCGTCGAGATCGCCGGATCCGTTTTCACGCAACCACTTCGCAACCGCTGAGACGTCGAATGCGTCCTCGTCGCGAACGGTGCGGGCGTTGTCCGGGAGGCCCCCGGTCACTGGTACTTCCCCAGCTCGAAACGGGCGACCAGGCCCTGGTGCACCTCGTCCGGGCCGTCCGCGAGGCGCAGCGCCCGCGCCGCCGTCCAGGCGCCGGCGAGCGGGAAGTCGTCGGACAGCCCACCGCCGCCGTGGATCTGGATCGCGAAGTCGATCACCTGCTGCGCCACCCGGGGTGCGGCGACCTTGATCTCGGACACCGCCGACCGGGCACCGGCGATGCCCTGGGTGTCGAGCAGCCACGCGGTGTTGAGCACCAGCAACCGCAGCTGGTTGATGGCGATGCGGGCGTCGGCGACCCGCTCCCGGTTGCCGCCGAGGTTGATCAGCGGCTTGCCGAACGCGACGCGTTCGGTGCCGCGGCGGATGGCGAGTTCGAGGGCGGCCTCCGCGAGACCGACCAGCCGCATGCAGTGGTGCACCCGCCCCGGCCCGAGCCGGCCCTGGGCGATCTCGAATCCCCGTCCGGGACCGGCGATGATCGCATCGAGCGGCAACCGCACGTTCGTGAACGACACCTCGCCGTGACCGCCGGGCTCGTCGTAGAAGCCCATCGCCGAGAGCATCCGCTCGACCTTGACCCCGGGGGTGTCGATCGGCACGAGGACCATCGAATGCCGTTGGTACCGGTGCGCTTCCGGGTCGGTGAGACCCATGAAGATGAGGATCCTGCAGTCGGGGCTGCCGATGCCGGTGCTCCACCACTTGCGACCGTTGAGGACCACCTCGTCGCCCTCGACCACGGCGGTCGCGGCCATGTTGGTGGCGTCGGACGATGCGACGCCGGGTTCGGTCATGCAGAAGGCCGAGCGGATCTCGCCGTCCAGCAACGGCTTCAGCCAGCGTTCCTTCTGCGCGGCGCTGCCGTAGTGGTGGAGTACCTCCATGTTGCCGGTGTCGGGGGCGTCGCAGTTGAAGACCGCGGAGGCGAACTGGGAGCGACCCATCTCCTCGGCGAGCGGCGCGTACTCGACGTTGCTCAGCCCGGCACCGAGGTCCGCGTCGGGGAGGAAGAGGTTCCACAGGCCCTGCGCGCGGGCCTTGGCCTGCAGCGCACGGAACTCGTCGGACACGCGCCACATCGCGGCACCGGAGACGTCGGCGCGCTGCGCGAACGGTGCCACCCGTTCGGCCCGCAGGCGCGCCTCGACCGGGGCGACCTCGGTCGCGATGAATTCACGCAGCCGGTCGAGGTACTCCTGCGACCGCGCGCTCTGGGCGAAATCCATGCCAGCCTCCATGCCGAGTGCCTAACTGAGCATTGCTCAGTTAGGCTAGACGTAGACTTGCCCGGCAATCAAGATCCTGGACGGTGTCTTCTCGTGTCGACCGAAACCGCGGCTTTCGGGCCCGCCACCACGCGGCGGCGGCTCCCCCCGGAGGAACGCAAGCGGCAACTCGTCGCCATCGGCCTGCAAGAACTGGCCACCCGCCCCATCCACGCGCTGTCGATCGACCAGGTCGCCGAGCGGGCGGGCATCTCCCGCAGCCTGCTGTTCCGGTACTTCCCGACCAAGCAGGACTACTACGTCGCGGTCGTGGGCGCGGCCGCCCGACGCCTGCTGCGCGCCGCGATCGCCGATCCCGAGGACGCGTCGGGGGAGCCGCTTCGGGCCGTCGTCCACGCGTTCGTCTCGTTCGTCGACCGGCACGGCGCGAACTACCAATCGTTCTTCCACGGTAGTTTCGGCTCCGACCCGCAGATCCACGAGATCCGCGAGAACCTGAAGAACACCATGGTCGAGCGCACCCTCGAGGCGACAGGCACCGAACCGTCCCCGGTCACCCGCATGCTGCTGCGGGCCTGGTGGTCGATGGTCGAGAGCCTCGCCGTCGACCGCACCACCGATCCGGTCTTCAGCGTCGACGAGGTCGTCGACCGGGCGCTCGAGGCGCTGCCCCTCCCGACCACGGCCCCCGGCCGCGCGCCCGGGGCGTCCCCCCGCGGGTAGGCGAGGCGGACCCGTCCGATCCGCCGCTCGACGTCGAGGCCCACGGTCCCGGTTGGCGTCCCACCGACCGGCGAGCCACGACATGCGACCCGCGCACGCGAGGTTCACGGCCATCGGCGCGGCGGTTGGCTAAGCTCCAGCGACATGGGGACGCGGCTGCACGGGCATTGGAGCCGCGCGCCCTGGTTTCTCGTTGCACCACCGGAACAGGCGTCACACGTCGCGGCACGACCGAGACTGCACACGCTCCTCGACGATGCCGTGGCCCGCTCGCCGATCACCCTCGTCGTGGCCCCACCGGGATACGGGAAGACGACCGCTCTCGCGGCGTGGGAACACCGCACCCCACGACCGACGGCCTGGCTGTCGTTGACCCGACACGACCTCGAGGGTCGCCAGTTCACCGAGGGACTGGTGTCGGCGCTGCTGCGTCTCGCCGAGCGGCAACCGTCGATCCTCGACGACCTCCCCGGATCGCTCACCGAAACGCCCGACCCGGCCACAGTGGTCGACCAGCTCACACGGTTGGCCCTCACCCGATCCGAGCCGATCGTCGTGGTGGTCGACGACGCCCAGTTCGCCGACCCGTCCGACGTGGTGGAGGTCGTGGAGACCACGACCGAACGGTGCGGCGGGCTGTTTCGCTTCGTCCTCGCCGGCGCCGGCGAACTCGACACCTGGTTCAACCGGCACGTCGTCGACGGGCGCGCGAGTCTGCTGACCGCCCGCGACCTCGCCTTCACCGCCGAGGAGATCGAAGCCGCCGTAGTGGTTTCCGGCCAACGGATCTCGGAGCCCACCGCAGCGGTCGCGCACGCCGAGAGCGGTGGCTGGCCGGTCGCGGTCCGGTTGGCGCTGCTCACCGCCGACCGGCACACCCCCGGGACATCCGCCCAACTGCCCGATGCCGCAGACGATCTTCTGACCGGCTACGTCGTCGAGTCGGTGCTGCAACAGCTCCGACCGGAACTCGCCGACTTCGTCCTCGCCACGACGACCTGCTCCCGCCTGGACGCCGATCTGGCCGAGGCCCTGAGCGGAAACCATGAGAGCCCGGCGCTGCTCGAGGAGTGCGTGCGCCGGGGGTTGTTCCTCGACCGGTACGTCAACGGGGACGACGACACCGTCTATCGCTGGCACGACGTCTTCGCCCGACACTGCCGAATCGCGCTGCGCCGCCGAAATCACAGCCGGTCGCGGCAACTCGACCTGACTGCCGCCGGGCGGCTCGCGGCGACGTTTCCGATCGAAGCGATGGTCCACGCGACCCGTGCCGGCGCGCCGGACCGGGCCGTGGAGATCATCCGGCACCACTGGGTCCGGCTGGTGATCGAGTCGGATGCAGCGAATCTCAACGCACGCTGCCTCGCGCTTCCGCCGGAGTGGAACAGCACGCCCGAGGTGCTCTTGGTCCGCGCGTGCTGTCTGGACGTGCTCGGCGACACGGCCGGCTCGGCACTGCTGTTCGATCGTGCTCGCGCGGCCACCCGCGACGACGACTCGGCACACGTCGCCGCGGCCCGCGCGTTCGCCGAGTTGTTCCTCGCCGACGACGCGACCGATCTCGCTGCCGCGGCCGACCGGGTACGGGCAGCACTCGGCACCGGGGCCGCAGCGCACCACGCGAACACCCACGGCCTGTTCCTGCTCGGATGGGTCGAGTTGCGTCTGCGGCGGGATCCGGCTGCGGCGGTGCGCTTCCTGACGTCCGCCCGTGACGAGGCCCGAACCTCCGGCCACCGTGTGCTCGCCCGCCGTGCGGGAGCCAACCTCACGTTTGCGCTCGCGTTCAGCGGACGCCTCACCCAGGCGCGCCGCGCCGCCGAACTCGACGACGACAGGGCCCCCGACCCGCAGTCCGAATGGTTTCACTACGACGGCGGCATCGAACACTTCGCGCGAGGATTCGTCGACTACTGGCAGAACGACCTGGCAGCCGCCCGGGCGCACTTCCGTGCTCTGGCCCTGGCGGGCGGACACGACGGCTCCTACGCCGCGCTCGCCCGCGTGTACTTCGCGCTGACCGTCGCCGCCGCCCACGATCTCGGCGCGGTCGACGAGGCCGAGTACCACCTGGACCACGTGAGCCGGGACGACGTTCACGGTGTCCCGTGGCCGGCGTACCGCGCCATCGCAGCCGCCGAACTGGCGGCCATGACCGGTGACATGGGAACCGCACTGCGCCTGGTGCAACCGTTGTCCACGGTGGGGGACCTTCCGGTGGTCACCGCCCATGTCGCGGATCTCTACCGGCGCGCGGGGAAACCGGACGAGGCCGCGGGCGCACTTCGGCGCATCCGCGGGGTGCCGACGTCCTTCGTCCGGGCCAGTGGGCTTGTCACCGCGTCCCGCATGACGTGGGATCGAGGCGACCGCGACCGCGCGCACCGGCAGCTCGAACAGGCCCTCGACGTCGCCACGCCGGAAGGCGCAGCACGCCCGTTCGGCAACGGGAGCAAGCAGTTTCGTGCCTTCCTCGCGGAGCACGCCGTGTGGGGCACCCGGCACGAGGACTTCATCGCCACCCGTCTCGCCCCACCCACGTCCGAGGTGCCACGGCGGCTTGCCTACGGCATGTCCCTCACCGCGAGAGAACGTGAGATCTTCGGGTTCCTGTGCACGCGGATGACCTCGGCGGAGATCGCCGCGAAGCTCTACGTGTCGGTGAACACCGTCCGCACCCACCAGCGCTCGATCTACCGCAAGCTGGGGGTCACCACGCGCCGCGAGGCGGTGCGCATCCACGTCTGACCGGGTGCCCGACACGGCCGACGTAATCAGTTGTGGATGATTTCCCGTGCGGACGCTGTCGGTCCGAGTCATCTCCTGGCAGCGTGTGACGGGTCAGCTACTACTTGGTTATCCAGGAGCCCGCATGTCCCGCAGTACCCGTTCGGCCGCGACCGCGCTCATCGCGATGGCGCTCACTCTCACCTTCGCCGGGTGCAGCAGTGACGACGACGCAACACCGGCCGAGAACACCGCCGCAGCCTGTGATGCCTACACCGCATTCGTGGGGTCGGTGGCGGAGGCGCAAACAGAACTGAACTCGTCCCCCACGATCGGGGAGATCGCCGAGACCCGCGGAGCCGTCGGCAACGCGTACGCGGAACTCACCTCCGCGGTCGACGCGGTCGGGGAGGACCGCCTCGACGCGCTCACCGACGCCTGGGAGAACTACGACGCGGCGGTGTCCGGACTCGACCCGAACCTGACCGTCCCCCAGGCCGCCCGGCTGTTGAGCGGCGACATCGACGCAATCATCGCGGCGCAGCAGAACCTCGGCGCCTCGCTCGGCTGCTGAACGCGACACGGTCCGGCAGAACGGGCCGGAGACGACAACGCCGACCACAATGAGGCAACGCCCGCAGAGGAGTGAAGTGATGGCAATACATGTCAGCGTCGACAACTTCGTACGAGCCGAGACGGACCGCATGTTCGCGGACCTGCAACGCGACGCCGGTGGGATCAACACGTTCTCGCACAACCGCGAGCCCGCGTCGATCGACCACCAGACCGTGATCCGGCTGAACCGAGACACCCTGTACAGCTTCGCCGTCGTCGACCTCGCCGAGGGCGCGACCGTGACCATCCCGGAGCACGGCGACCGCTACATGTCGGCGATGGTGGTCAATCAGGACCACTACGTTGGTGCGATCTTCCACGACGCAGGCACCCACGAGTTGCGGGCCGCCGACTTCGGCACCCGCCACGTCGTGGTCGCGGTGCGGACGCTCGTCGACCCCGCGCTGCCCGAGGACCTGCAGGCGGTCGCGTCCCTGCAGGACGGCCTCGCGATCACGGCCGGCTCCGCGCAGCCCTTCGCCATGCCCGACTACGACACCGGCGGCATGGACACCACCCGGAAGGCGCTGCTGACGCTGGCCGCCGGGCTCACCGGCTTCGACTCGATGTTCGGCCGCCCCGATCAGGTCGACCCGGTGCGGCACCTGATCGGTACCGCCGCCGGCTGGGGCGGTCTGCCCAGCGACGAGGCCTCCTACATCGGCGTCGTCCCCGAGGTCTCGGGCGGCAACCACGAGATCACCCTGCGGGACGTCCCGGTGGACGGCTTCTGGTCGATCTCGGTCTACAACGCGGAGGGCTTCTTCGAGAAGAACCCGCAGGATGCGTACAGCGTCAACAACATCACCGGGGCACCGAACCCGGACGGCTCGGTGACCGTGCGGTTCGGGGACTTCCCCGACGGGACCCCCAATGCGATCCCGACCACGGACGGATGGAACTTCCTCGTCCGGCTGTACCGGCCGCGGGCCGCAGTGCGCGACGGCAGCTGGAAGCTGCCCGCCCTCGTGCCCGCGCAGGCCTGACCCGGCCGCCTGAGCCCCTCGGGGCGACCCGACCGCGCCGCATGAACGGAACGTTCAGTCGATCTGATCGACTGAACGCTTCCGTTCATGCGGAAATGGGGGTCAGCCGGGGAGGGGGATGACGACGCCGGGCAGGATCTCCACCGACCGCGGCAGCTGCGGCGGGGCGACCGGGAGGGGGAGCGGGAGGGTGATCGGCGGCGGAGACGCCACCTCCGGCGCCGGTGCAGGCCCCGCCGCCGGCACCGGCGAGGGCGCTCCCGCACCGGTCGTCGCGGCACTGCCGCCGGTGGTGGCACCCGACCACGCCGGGACACCCGCCTGCCCGCCGATCGGCTTCGGCCACGGGAACGACTCCCAGTCGGTGTCGTCGAGGGCGCCGTCCATCGTCGCCTTCCAGATGTCCGCGGGCAGGCCCGACCCGTAAACCGATCCGCCCCACTGGGTGACGATCGGCTGTGACTGCTCGGTACCCACCCACACCGCTGTCGACAGCGACGGCGTGTACCCGACCATCCACGCGTCCTTGTTCATCCCGGTGTCCCCGAGCTGCGCGGTGCCCGTCTTCGCGGCCGACGGCCGCCCGCCCGCGAGCGCGTGCCCCCGCGAGTACGACGCGATCGGCGTCATCGCCTGGGTGATGTTGTCCGCGACCGGAGCCGGGATCCGCTGCTCGCCGGGGTCGGGGGCGCGGTCGAGCAGCACCCGCCCGTCGGCGGTGACCACGTGCTGCACGAAGTACGGTGCCCGGTACACCCCCGACGCGGCCATCGTCGCGTACGCGGACGCCATGTCGATCACCCGGGACTGGTACTGGCCGAGCACGATTCCGTTCTCGGGCGGCCCGCCGTCCTGGCTGAGAGTGGTGCCCGCGACGCCCGGGATCTCCAGCGGGATCCCGGCGGCGTGCGCGACGTCCGCGATCTTCTGCGCTCCGCCGTCCAGGGAGAGGGTCAGCCGGTAGAAGCTGGTGTTCAGGGACCGCTTGAGTGCCTCCGCGATCGTGCAGGTGCCACACGACTCGCCCTCGACGTTGTTGATGGTGACGTTGCCGACCGTCAGCGGCGCCGAATTGAACGTCGTCTGCAGGCCCCGCCCCTCCTCGAGCAGCGCGGCCAGACCGAACACCTTGAACGCCGACCCGGTCTGCAACGGCGCCTGCGCGAAGTCGAAGCCCGCACCGTCCGCGCCACCGTAATACGCCTTCACGCCACCGGTTCTCGGGTCGATCGAGACGACCGCGGTGCGCAGCTCGGACGGCTCCCCGTCGAGGGTCTCGGCGACCGCGTCCACCGCCGCCGCCTGCGCGGCCGGGTCGATCGTCGTGGTGATCTGCAGGCCCTCTGTGTTCAGTTCCTGCTCACTGATCCCGGACGCCGTCAGTTCCGCCAGCACCCGCGCCCGGATCAGCCCCTCCGGTCCGCGAGCCGCGCCCGCGTCGTCGAGCTTGGCCAGCGGCGCAACGACCGGGAACACCTGCGCGGACCGGTCGGCGGGGGTGAGCACACCCATCGACACCATGCCGTCGAGCACGTAGTTCCATCGCGCCTCGGTCGCCTCGGGGTTCTTCTCCGGGTCGAGCGAGGACGGGCTGCGGATCACCGACGCCAGCACCGCGCCCTCGGAGACCGTCAGCTCGCCGACCGGCTTGTCGAAGAACGCCTTCGACGCCGCGGCGATGCCGTACGCGCCGCGACCGAAGTAGATGGTGTTCAGGTAGGCGGCCAGGATGTCGTCCTTCGACCACTGGCGGGCCATCTTCGAGGAGATCACCAGTTCGCGCATCTTGCGGACCACGCTGCGGTCGGAGCCGACCAGGGTGTTCTTCACGTACTGCTGGGTGATGGTCGACCCGCCACCGGCGCTGTCCTTGCCCAGTACGTTGTCGCGGGCCGCGCGGACGAAGCCGCTGATCGAGAATCCGGGATTGGTGTAGAACTTGCGGTCCTCCGCCGAGAGCACCGCCATCCGCACCGGCTCGGGGATGTCGCCGATCGAGACCTCGGTGCGGTTTCCCTCGGGGGGAACGATCTTCGTGATCGGCGAGCCGTCGGCGGCGACGATCGTGGACACCTGGTTGGTGCGCATGTCCGCCGGCCTGGGCACCACCGCCCGCGAGTACGCGATCGCGAAGGCCGCCGCGGGCAACACGACGAGCAGGGCCACCACCGCCAGCACCGCCCACGCCAGCCGCCGGCGACGGCGGCGAGGCTTGCCCGCGCGGCCACCCGAACCCGCCGGACCGCCCCCTTCCGGTTCGTCCGGGGGCGTTTTCGGACTCGAGGTGGCACCGGACGATGGACTCACACGTACGCTCCCGAGGGGTCAGCTGGCAGACGGGCAGCAAACATCCGCCCTCCCGCATCGTGGCATCACCCGACGGCGAGGTCCATCACCGAGCGATCAGCGTGTCCGATTCGGCACTCGCCGCCGTCGGTCCCTCCGGCCCCGTGGCGGACCGGAAGACTCACGGCGCGCAGCGCAGATCAGCGGTTGCGCCGCCAGGCGGCGACCGCGGACAGCAACCCGATCAGGCACCCGAGCAGCACCAGGGACTGCGTCAGCCCCGGTTCACCGCGAACGATGCCGACCACCGCCGCGACGAACGCCATCACGGTGAAGAAGCCGAGCACGCCGACGAGCATCTCCAGCTGCTGTCGCCGCCGGGCCCGCCGCCGAGCGTCGGTCACGACTTCACGCCGCCCGCGGTCAGGCCGGAGACGATGCGGCGCTGGAAGATCAGCACCATGATCACCAGCGGGATCGTCACCAGCGTGCCGGCAGCCATGATCGCCGCGTACGGCTGACTGAACGCGTCCGGGCCCTCGAACCGGGCGATCGCCACGGTCACCGGCTCGGTCTTCTCCGTCGACAGCAGGCTGGCGAGCATGAACTCGTTCCAGGTGGCGATGAACGCGAGGATCGCGGTCGTGAACAGCGCGGGCGCGGCGAGCGGGACGATCACCAGGCGGAACGCCTGTCCGCGCGAGGCACCGTCGATCCGCGCGGCCTCCTCGAGTTCCCACGGCAGGTCCGACAGGAACGAGGTGAGCGTGTAGATCGTCAGCGGCAGCACGAACGAGATGTTCGGGATGATCAGCGCCTGGTACTGGCCGATCCACCCGAGGTCGCCGAACAGCTGGAACAGCGGCGTGACCAGCGCGACCGTCGGGAACATCGACGCACCGAGAATGATGCCGGTAACCAGATATTTGCCACGGAAGTCGATTCGGGCAAGGGCGTACGCGGTGAACACACCGAGCAGCAACGCGACGGCGGTGGTCACCGCGCCGATGATCAGGCTGTTGACGATCGCGCCGAGGAAGTCGTTGCCCTTGTCGGTGGCGAGCGCGTCGCGGAAGTTGTCGAGGGTGAGGTGGGTCGGCCACGGCGTGGTGTCGAACGTGTGTGCCTGATCCCGGAAGGCGGTGACAACCATCCAGTAGAACGGGGCCAGGCCCCACAGCAGGATGACGATCACCCCGATGTAGTTGCGGACCGCGGGGCCGACGGGAGGCCGGCGGCGCTGACGGTCGGCGGGCTCGGCGAGCGCCTCCTCCGGGGGAGGGGGGTCGTCGAGCACGGTCACGGCAGGGATCACCGTGGTCTGGAGCGAATCGTTCGGGACCTCGGACGTGAACCGCTCGTACGGGGCCGAAGCCTCGGGAACGCCTGCGCCTTCGCCCTGTCCGTGGGGATCCTCGGGAACGCTGTGCCGACCCATCAGTGATCACCGCCCTTGCGCTGCTCGTCCTGGGTACGCACGGCGTTCGCGCCGAGGAACTTCACCATCAGGAACGCCACCGCGAAGATTCCGATGAAGATCAACGTCGACAGCGCCGACGCGCTCTGCAGGTTGCCCTGCCGGATGTCGGCGACCGTGAGGATCGACACGCTGGTGACCGGGGTGGACCCCGACGTGCCGGACAGGATCGCCGGGAGGTCGTAGATCCGCAGCACGTCGAGGGTGCGGAACAGGACGGCGACCATCAGCGCCGGCTTGACCAGGGGCAGCGTGATCGACTTGAACCGCTGCCAGGCGGTGGCGCCGTCCACGCGGGCGGCCTCGTACACATCCTGCGGGATCATCTGCAGGCCGGCGAGGATGAGCAGCGCCATGAACGGGGTCGTCTTCCACACGTCCGCGACGATGACCGCGAACCGGGACGCCCACGGGTCGGTGGTCCACGCGATGTCGGTGCCGAGCAGGCTGTTCGCGACGCCGTTCTCGGAGAAGATGAAGAACCACAGCTTCGCGGTGACCGCGGTCGGGATGGCCCACGGGATCAGCACGCTGGCCCGCAGGAACGACCGGCCGACGAAGCTGCGGCTCATGACCGTGGCCATCCACAGTCCGAGAAGCGTCGAGATGCCGACGATGGCGACCGCGAACAGGAACGTGACCCCGACGGCGGGCCAGAAGTCGGCGCCGAGGGTGCCGGGCGGGCAGGTACCGCGACCGGCGCCGCAGTTGCCGGTCAGCCACAGCAGGTAGTTGTCGAACCCGGCGAAGCCGCCCTTGACGAACCGTCCCGTGTCGGGATCGACGCCGGGGTTGCGCTGGAAGGACAGCACGATGGCCTTGACCACCGGGTACACAATGACGATCGCGAGGATCACCATCGTCGGGGCGATCAGGTACAGCGCCCGCCAGTCGCGTCGACGCTTCGGCGGCGGGTCGGTGGGGGTGGCACCCGACGCAGGAGTGGAGCCCGCGGAGCGACCCGGGGCTCTGGCGGCGCCGCGACCGAAGTCGATCACTTCGGTCACGGCGTCCCCACTCTGGGCGCTCGGCTCGGCGGAGTCGGCCATCGTGAACTACCTGATTTCCTTTTCTCGGACGGGTTCGCCGAACCGGCGCGACCGCCCGGGGTGACCGGACCGTTCAGGTCTCCTGGAGCCCGACGGTCCGGTCACGTGAACTACTTCGCGGCGTTGGTGATCGCGGCCGACATGTTGGCAGCGGCCTGGTCGACGGTCGACTTGCCGGTCAGCGCGGCGGTCGCGTTGTCCTGGATCGCCTTCGAGATCGCGCTGTAGTACGGGGTGACCGGACGCGGCTGCGCGTTCTCCAGTGCGGCCTTCAGCGCCGGCAGGTACGGGTACTTCGCGACGAGCGCCGGATCGTCGTAGACCGACTTCAGGACCGGCGGGAACGACGCGTCCGCGAACGCCATCTGGTTCTCGTCGTTCTGGATGAACGCGATGAAGTCGCGGGCCGTGGCCTTGTGCGGCGAGAAGACGTTGATGCCGTCGTTGTAGCCACCCAGGGTGGACGCACCGGCACCGGCCGGGCCGACGATCGGCGCGACCGCGACCTTGCCCTTCACCGCGGAGCCGTCCTTCTCGGCGTTGGTGTACATGTACGGCCAGTTGTAGGCGTACATGGACTCACCGCCGACGAACGCGAGGTTGGTCTCCTCCTCGGTGAACGAGGTGGACCGCTTCGCGATCTGGCCGCCGGTGTAGGCGTCGACCAGGGCCTGCAGGCCGGCCTTCGACTGGGGCGACTCGACCTCGGGGGTCTTGCCGTCGTCGGCGACGACCGCACCGCCCCACGAGTTGATGAACTGGGTGGTGTTGACGGTCAGGCCCTCGTACTGCTTGAGCTGGGTGACCAGGCAGTCCGTGGTCTTGCCTGCGGCCGCGGCGCAGCTGTCGGTGAGCGCCTTCCAGTCCGCCGGTGCCGCCGGAACCAGGTCGGTGCGGTAGTACAGCAGCTGCGCGTTGGTGTTCTGCGGGGCCGCGTACAGGGTGCCGCGGTAGGTGGCGCTGTCGACGGTGGCGGGCAGCAGACCGGCGGTGTCGAGGGCCAGGCCACCCGTGAGCGGCTGCAGCCACCCGTTCGCGGCGAACTCGGCGGTCCAGGTGACGTCGAGCGCCATCACGTCGTAGTCGGCGTTCCCGGCCTGCAGCGACTGGACCAGCTTGTTGCGCTGATCGTCGGCCTCGCCCGGGAGCTCCTTGAGGGAGACCTTCTCGTCGGGGTGCGCCGCGTTCCACTTGTCGATCACCGGCTGCAGCTTGTCGACGTCGTTCTTGCCCATCGCGAACGAGATCGCGCCGCGACCGTCGAGGTTCTGGCCGACGGCTTCGTCGACGCTGCCGCCGCCACCGTTGTCACTGGAGCAGCCGGCGAGCGCGAGCATCGCGACGGCCGAAGCCGCCACCGCGATCCGCGACCGCGTGTTGAAAGAACGCATGGTCCACCTTTCGAAAGAGACGAATCTCCGGCGCCAGCTCACCGGGCCGAGGCATATGTCGTCGCCTACTGTGGCACGACCCGGGGGTGATTTCGCTCATTACCCCCGCACTGGATCGGTTACGGCCGCCGAGCGGCCCCTCCCTGCACGGTCAGCCGAGCCTGCGGCCGTCGACCGCGGAGAACAGGTGCAGCTCGGCGGGGTCGACGTGCAACCGGACGCGGTCGCCCTTGCGCGGCGGGCGCCGCCAGTCGGCGCGGGCGACGATCTCCTGCCCGAGTCCGGCGACGGACGTCCTGCCGTAGATGTAGGCGTCGGAGCCGAGCTCCTCGACCACGTCGATCTCCATCTCGACCCCGGCGGACGCCGCGTTCCCCGTGGATCCGTTCCCGACCAGTTCCAGGTGCTCGGGCCGGACCCCGACGACCACCTCGGACTCGTGCACCAGGCCGAGGGTGCCGCGCGGCACGGGGACGACGGCCTCGCCGAAACGGACTCCGCCGTCGGTGACGGGCAGCGTGAACAGGTTCATCGACGGTGAGCCCATGAACCCGGCGACGAAGACGTTGGCGGGGCGCGAGTACAGCTCCCGCGGGGATGCACACTGCTGCAGCACGCCGTCCTTGAGCACGGCGACCCGATCACCCATCGTCATCGCCTCGACCTGGTCGTGGGTGACGTAGACGGTGGTGGTGCCGAGGCGGCGCTGCAGTTGCGCGATCTGGGTGCGGGTCTGCACCCGCAGCTTGGCGTCGAGGTTGCTGAGCGGCTCGTCCATCAGGAACACCTGCGGCTGCCGGACGATCGCGCGGCCCATCGCGACCCGCTGCCGCTGGCCGCCGGAGAGCGCCTTGGGTTTGCGTTCGAGGTACGGCTCGAGATCGAGCATCTTCGCCGCCTCCTGCACGCGGCGCTTGATCTCGTCCTTCGGGGTCTTCGCCAGCTTGAGCGCGAATCCCATGTTCTCGGCCACCGACATGTGCGGGTACAGCGCATAGTTCTGGAACACCATCGCGATGTCCCGGTCCTTCGGCTCCGACCCGGTGACGTCGCGGTCGCCGATCAGGATCCGGCCCGAGTGCACGTCCTCGAGTCCCGCGAGCATCCGCAGCGACGTGGACTTCCCGCAGCCGGACGGGCCGACCAGGACCAGGAACTCGCCGTCGGCGATGTCGAGCCGAAGGCGGTCCACGGCCGGCTTGTCGGAGCCGGGGAACAGGCATGTGGTCGAGTCGTAGGTGACTGTCGCCATCGGTGTGCGTTCCCTTCACCGGCGTCGAACGCGCCGGACGATCCGTGGTCGGTACTGCGCGGCACAGTATTGCAGGCCCGTGCGCACAGGACACCGTCCAACTACTCGCGATGCGGGAACCATCGACCGTCCGGGCCCGCGTTCCGAGTCGCTGCGGCGGCGTTCTCCCGGGTCTACGGTGAGATTCACGCCGGAGATCTCACGGCGGAGTACTCACACCCAAGGAGTGCCGCAGATGACCCGCCCAGTTCGCATCGGTTTCCAACTCCAGCCCCAGCACGCACCCGAGTACCAGCTGATCCGGGATGCGGTGTTCCGCGCGGAGGACCTCGGGGTGGACATCGTCTTCACCTGGGACCACTTCTATCCGTTGGGCGGCGACCCGAACGGCGCGCACTTCGAGTGCTGGTCGATGCTCGCGGCATGGGCCGAACAGACCGAACGGGTCGAGATCGGGGCGCTGGTCTCGGGCGGTGGTTACCGCAATCCGGACCTGTTGGCGGACATGGCCCGCACCGTCGACCACATCAGCCGCGGGCGGCTGATCCTCGGCATCGGCGGCGGCTGGTTCGAGAAGGACTACACCGAGTACGGCTACGACTTCGGCACCGCGGGCAGCCGTCTACGTCTGCTCGCGGAGAACCTCGCGCGCATCCGGGCCCGGCTCGGCGAGCTGAATCCCGCACCGACACGGCACATTCCGATCCTGATCGGCGGCAGTGGCGAACGCAAGACGCTGCGCATGGTCGCCGAGTACGCCGACATCTGGCACAGCTTCGCCGACCTCGACGCGCTCGACCACAAGTCGCGGGTACTCGCCGACCACTGCACCGACGTCGGCCGGGACCCGCATCACATCGAGCGCTCCGTCGCGTGGCCGGGAACCGAGAAGGCGCAGGCATTCGTCGACGCGGGCGTCACGCTGTTCACCGTCGGCGCCGGCGGCCCCGCCTACGACCTGACCACCCTCGCCGAGGCCCTGCGGTGGCGCGACGAGCGGTCCCCGCAGCCCGTTGTCGGGTTGGCCTGAACGGGACGACACCGATACCGTCGCCCGGGAAGTCGGCTTCATCGGCGGCCGACGCCGAACGGCGGGTGGGGCCGAACCTCTCGTCCCGGGCTGAATCGCACGTGACGGACAGGAGGCCGGGTGACCGAGACGACGGTGGCCGAGGTGATGGCCGAGCTGGCCGCGCTCGAGGACCCGAAGGCGCGCGCGGTGAACGAGAAGCACGGCGACGATCACGGTGTGAACCTCGGCAAGCTGCGCGCCCTCGCGAAGCGGCTGAAGACGCAGCAGGAGCTCGCGCGCGGGCTCTGGCAGACCGACGACACCTCGGCGAGACTGCTGGCGATCCTGATCTGCCGCCCGAAGGTGTTCGAGCGTGACGAGTTGGACGCCATGCTCCGCGAGGCGCGCACACCCAAGGTGCACGACTGGCTCGTGAACTACGTGGTGAAGAAGAACCCGCATTCCGAAGAGCTGCGGCTCGCCTGGTCCGCCGACCCGGATCCGGTGGTCGCGAGTGCCGGCTGGGCGCTGACCACCGAACGGGTGGCGAAGAAGCCCGAGGGCCTCGACCTCGCAGGACTGCTCGATGTCATCGAGGCGGAGATGAAGGACGCCCCGGATCGCCTGCAGTGGGCGATGAACCACTGCCTGGCCCAGATCGGAATCGAGCACGCCGAGCACCGCACCCGCGCACTCGACATCGGTGAGCGCCTGGAGGTGCTCAAGGACTACCCGACCTCCCCGGGCTGCACGTCTCCGTTCGCGCCCGTCTGGATCGCCGAGATGGTGCGCCGACAGCAGGGCGAGTAGCAACCTTCGCGCTCGCGCCGGTGCCGATCTCCCTCCGCACGCGGCACCCGGTGCGGTGGACCCGACGCGGTTACGCTCTCCCCATGACCCGATCGCGATCGGTCAAGGTGTGGGTGCTCGCCGTGCTGGTACTGCTGGCGGGCACGGTCACCGCGTGCGGCGGGGGGTCGGGCGGCTCGTCCACCGACCTGTGCTCGCCGCCCGGGGTCGGCTCGGCCGCGGCGGCGCCGACCAACCTGGACGCGTCGGCGGCGGTGACGGTGGAGGACCGGTACACCACCGCCGGCACTCGCCCCGTCGACCAGATCGACACGAGCAAGCTCGGCCTGATCGTGCCCGGCACCCTCAGCGTCGGCACGCTGTCCGACGCGCCACCGAGCATCTGCGTCAACTCCGCCGGCACCTTCACCGGCTTCGACAACGAACTGCTCAAGGCGGTCGCCGCGAAACTCGGCCTGCAGATACAGTTCTCGGGCACCGAGTTCGCCGGCCTGCTCTCGCAGGTCGCGAACCGACGCTTCGACGTCGGGTCGTCGTCCATCACCACGACCGACGAGCGCCGCAAGACGGTCGGGTTCACCAACGGCTACGACTTCGGCTACTTCTCCCTCGTCGCCCCGAACGGCGGTAAGGTCCAGAGCTTTTCGGACCTGAACGCGAGTACCCGGATCGGGGTGGTACAGGGCACCGTGCAGGACGACTACGTCGTCAACACCCTCAAGCTCGACCCGGTGAAGTTCCCGGATTACAACACCGCCTACGCGAACCTGAAGTCCGGGCAGATCGATGCCTGGGTGGCGCCGTCGCAACAGGCCGAGGGGGCGATCAAACCCGGTGACGGCACCTCGATCGTGCAGAACACCTTCAGCCTCAACAACTTCGTCGGCTGGGCGGCGAACAAGGACAACCAGCCTCTGATCGACGCGCTGAACTCCGGCCTGGACGCCGTCATCGCCGACGGCACCTGGGCGAGGCTGTATTCCGAGTGGGTGCCGCGTGAGCTTCCGCCGGGGTGGAAGCCGGGCAGCAAGGCCGCCCCGGCTCCGGTCCTGCCCGACTTCGCCGCGCTGGCAGCCGAACAGGGTCAGGGCGGCGGCGAGCAGACCGCCCCGAAATCCACGCTGGCGCAGCTCGGGGACACGTTCTTCAACTGGGAGCTGTACCGCAAGGCGATCCCCGACCTGCTGACGACGGGCCTGCCGAACACCGTCATCCTGGCACTGACCTCGGGGGTGATCGGCACCGTCCTCGGCATGCTGCTGGCGATCGCAGGCATCTCCCGGACCCGCTGGCTGCGCTGGCCCGCCCGCGTCTACACCGACGTCTTCCGCGGCCTGCCCGCGGTGGTGATCATCCTGATCGTCGGCCTCGGTGTCGGCCCGCTCGTCAAGAACCTCACCGGGAACAACCCGTACTGGCTCGGCGCGGCGGCTCTGGCGCTGCTGGCGGCCGCCTACATCGGGGAGATCTTCCGCTCCGGTATCCAGAGCGTCGAACCCGGGCAGATGGAGGCCGCACGGGCGATCGGTTTCGGGTACCGGCGGGCGATGACGCTGGTGGTGATCCCGCAGGGCGTGCGGAGAGTGCTGCCCGCGTTGATGAATCAGTTCATCTCGCTGATCAAGGACTCGTCGCTGATCTACTTCCTCGGCCTGCTCGCCACCCAGCGGGAACTGTTCGCCGTCGGCCGGGACCTGAACGCGCAGACCGGCAACCTGTCGCCGCTCGTCGCGGCGGGCCTGTTCTACCTGGTGCTGACCATCCCGCTGACCCACCTGGTGAACTACATCGACAAGCGTCTGCGGACCGGCAGGGCCGACACCTCCGGCACCCTCGACGAACTCGACCAGGCCATCGTCGTGGAGAGGGGATAGCCAGTGACTGAACCGACGAGCCCCGAGACCGCCACCGCGTCCGGAACACTCACCGGCACCGGCCTGCACCTCGCGTTCGGTCGCAACAAGATCCTGCGCGGCGTCGACATCCACGTCGGCGCCGGCGCCACCACCTCGGTGATCGGACCGTCCGGGTCCGGGAAGTCCACCCTGCTGCGGGTGCTCAACCGGCTGTACGAACCGGACGCCGGCGACATCCTGCTCGACGGCCGGTCGGTGCTCGGCGACAACCCCGATGTCCTGCGGCAGCGGATCGGGATGGTGTTCCAGCAGTTCAACCTGTTCCCGCACCGGACGGTCGCCGACAACGTCGCGCTCGGCCCGCGCAAGCTGCGCGGGCTGTCGAAGGAGGGCGCCCGCGAACTGGCGCTCGAGCAGCTCGACCTCGTCGGCCTGCGGGCCAAGGCGGACTCGCGGCCGGCGAACCTGTCCGGCGGACAGCAGCAGCGGGTCGCGATCGCGCGGGCGCTGGCGATGAAGCCGGAGATCATGTTCTTCGACGAGGCCACCTCCGCGCTCGACCCGGAACTGGTCAAGGGGGTGCTCGCGCTGATGAGCGACCTGGCGTCGGGCGGCATGTCGATGATCGTGGTCACCCACGAGATGGGTTTCGCCCGAACGGTGTCCGACACCGTGCTGTTCATGGACGGCGGCGTCGTCGTGGAGACCGGCAAGCCCGAGGCACTGTTCGACGACCCGCAGACCGATCGCCTGCAGGCGTTCCTGTCGCAGGTGCTCTGACCCCTACGCCCCGTGCCTGCCGGCTCCGGCCTCGAAACGCGCCGCACCCGCGACACCCTCCGCAAGCACGGCAGGCACCCCGGCGGCTCCCTCGGCCCGGATCGCCTCGGCGAGCGGCAGATCCAGCGCGCGGTACGCGGAGGCGCGGTCGGTGAGCATGCACAGCTGGGGGAACGCGGAGATCTCGCGCGCCAGTGCCTGGGCTGCGGGGAGCGCGTCGCCGTCGGGCACCACCCGGTTCGCCAGGCCCATCGCCAGCGCCTCGGCCGCGTCGACGGCCCGCCCGGTCAGGATCATGTCCAGCGCCCGGCCCTGCCCGACGATCCGCGGCAGCCGCACCGTGCCACCGTCGATCAGCGGGACACCCCACCTGCGGCAGAAGACACCGAAGGTCGCCGACTCCTCGACCACGCGCAGGTCCGCGAGCAGGGCCAGTTCGAGACCCCCGGCGACGGCGTAGCCGCCGACCGCCGCGATCAGGGGCTTGCTCAGCGCCAACCGGGTCGGCCCCATCGGCCCCGCACCGCCGCCGTCCGGGTCGAGTTCGTGGCGCCGGGCCGGGTCCCCGATCGCGGTGAGGTCGGCGCCGGCGCAGAAGTTGCCACCGGCGCCCCACAGCACCGCGACCCGCTGCGTGGCGTCGGACTCGAACGCCTCGAACGCGGCGCGCAGGTCCCGCGCCATCGGCCCGTCGACGGCATTGCGCTTGTCCGGGTGGTCCAGAGTGATGGTGGTGATGCCGTCGGACGTCTCCGACCGCACCCGAGCGTCGGGCATGGTGGCCTCCTCGTCACGCGAATTCGTACCGCTCCAACCCGTCCGTTATAGCGCTGCCGGACGCTCCGCGTGATCGGTCGGCGCGATTCACCCGGTCGGGGTGAGGCGCATCCGGAATCCGCTCGTGAAGCTGGTGTCACACCCGAGACCTGCCAGGAGGGCGCAATGTGCCAGACCCCGAAGGATCCGAGTGCCGCGACCGTGGCCGCCAATCGCGCCGCGACGGAGAAGTACGACATGGCGAATCGGCAGGACTTCGTCGATTCACGCCGCGGTCTGATCGCCGATCTTCCCGGAAATGTCACGGGCGCAGACGGTTCCGTGATCTTCGATCCCGACGACTTCGGCTACATCGGTGACGACGAGCCCGCACCCGACTCGGTCGAGCCGAGCCTGTGGCGACAGTCGCAGATGATCCGCCCCGGCGGACTGTTCGAGGTCGCCAAGGGCCTGTACCAGGTCCGCAACAACGACATCGCGAACCTGACCGTGGTCGAGGGCGAGGACGGACTGATCGTCGTCGACTGCATGGCTGGCGTCGAGTCCGCCCGCCAGGGCATGACCCTGATCCGCGAGCACGTGAGCGACAAACCGGTCGTCGCGGTGATCTACACCCACACCCACATCGACCACTACGGCGGCGTCAAGGGTGTCGTCGACGCGGAGGACGTCGCGTCGGGCAAGGTGCCGATCATCGCGCCGGGCCACCAGTTCGACAAGTACGCGATCGGGGAGAACGTGGTGGCAGGCAACGCGATGGCCCGCCGCGCCGCGTACGCGTTCGGCGGCCTCCTCGAGTCCGGTCCGCGGGGCTTCGTCACCTGCGGCATCGGCATCGCGAGCACCAAAGGCCCCGAGGTGTCGTACATTTCGCCCACGGACCTGATCACCGAGACCGGCACCCGGCGCGAGATCGCGGGCCTGGAGTTCGAGTTCCTCTACGCCCCCGACACCGAGGCGCCGGAGGAGATGCACATCTGGATCCCGCAGCTGGCCGCGTTGACGTGCGCGGAGAACGCCAACCACTCGCTGCACAACATCCAGACGCTGCGCGGCGCCCGCACCCGCGACGCCCGCAACTTCGCGCGCTACCTCGACGAGACCCTGGAACGGTGGGGCGACGCCGCCGAGGTGCACTACGGCCCGCACACCTGGCCGGTGTGGGGCAACGAGAACGTCACCGCGTTCATCGAATCGCAGCGCGACACCTACAAGTACATCCACGACCAGGCGCTGCGGCTCGCGAACAAGGGATACACGCCGCTGGAGGCCGCCGAGGTCGTCGAGCTGCCCGAGGAACTCGGCCGCAACTGGGCCAATCGCGGGTACCACGGCACGCTGCACCACGACGTACGTGCGGTCTACACCAAGGAATTGGGGATGTGGGACGGGGATCCGGTGTCGCTGCACCCGCATCCGCCTGCCGAGTCCGCGAAGCGGTTCGTCGAGTTCGCGGGCGCCGACAACATTCTCGCCGAGGGCAGGCGCGCGATCGAGGACGCCGACTACCGGTGGGCCGTCGAGATCCTGCACAAGCTGGTCTTCGCGCAACCGGACAACACGGCGGCGCGTGAGTTGCAGGCGGATGCCTACGAGCAGATGGGCTACCAGGCGGAGGGTCCGCAGTGGCGCGGGATCTTCCTCAGTGCCGCACTGGAATTGCGTGAGGGCGTCAAGCCGATGCCGTTCACCACCGCCAGCCCGGACACAATCCTGGGCATGCCGATCGACATCCTGTTCGACTTCGTGGCCGTGCACGTCGACGGCCCGAAGGCGACCGACGTGGACCTCCGGATCGACTTCGCCTTCACCGACCGCGACGAGACCTGGACCATGTGGATCCGGCGCGGCACCCTGGGTGCCCGCCGCGGTGCCTCACCCGACACCCAGTTGACGGTGTCGGGACCGAAGGCCGCACTGACCGGGGTGCTACTCCAGCCCGGAAATGCGGGCAAGCTCGCCGAGTCCGGCGCGATCACCCTCGACGGCGACGCGCAGGCCCTGGCGACGCTGGCCTCCGTGCTCGACGAGTTCGATCCGGCCTTCCCGATCGTCACCCCGTGACCGGTGAGTCCTTCTGGTCCGCCGGCGGGCCGGAAGGACTCCGGGCGCCCGAGGCGCCTACGACCCGAACGGGTTCGAGAAGCCGCCGAGGTCGCCGAGCCCGCCGCCGTAGATGTTCAGATCGATATCGGCATTGACGCCGGGAATCCGCGCGGTGCTCGTGTACTGCCAGAACGTCCAGCGGGTCCATCCACCGGGCAGCGGACCCGGCTGGCTCTTGCCGTTGTAGTCGGCGATCCACAGCGGGTAGTTCGAGAACTCGGTGGTGTTCGCCATCGCGGTGCGCCAGAAGTTCGGATACGTGTAGATGATCGGCTGCTTGTGGGTCAGCGCCTGCACCGAGTTCAGATAGCGCCGCGTCCAGTCGGCGAGGGCGGCGGGCGGCAGACCCCCGGTGGCCTCCAGGTCGAGCACCGGCGGAAGGCCGCCGGATACGATCGGCGCCGCCGTCGAGGCGAAGAACGCGGCCTGCGCCTCCGGAGACTGGGACGGGTCGGCGTAGTGGTACGCGCCGCGGGCGATGCCCGCGGCGCGCATGCCGATGCCGTCCTGCACGAAATAGGGGTTCACGTAGCTCAGGCTCTCGGTGGCCTTGACCATCGCGAAATCGTGCCCGGATGCACGGACGGCGAACCAGTCGATGCCGGAGCCGCCGGGGTGCTGCCAGGAGGCGACGTCCGGGCCCTTGACGGGACCGGCCGCCGCGAGGGCGGGTGCTCCCAGCGCCAGCGCCCCGGCCAGCAACAGCGAGGCGAAGCGGATGACATTTCGGATACGGCCATTGCGCAGCGACGTCATCGCCCGAGACTAAACCGACACCGAACACCGGTGCAGCGCTTCCGGGACGATCGTTATCGCCTGTTCGAATGCCCGTCACCCGAGCCGCCGGGCCGGTCGGCTCAGCCCAGCCAGTCCAGCACCGCCGCCGCCGTCCAGGACTGCTGCATGCTGCCGAGAGGTTCACCGGTGAACGGCTCGTAATACTCGGCGAAGCTGCCGTCGCCGGCCTGGCGCAGGCCCTCGGCGCGCAGGTGCCGGGACCGCTCGGCCCAGCCGCGGCGGGCGAACACCCAGGAGAACAGCCACGTCATCACCGGCCACACCGGGCCGCGCCAGTACTCGCGGGAGCGGAAGTCGCCGGACACCGGCGACGTCGACGGCGGCACCGCATACCGCAGGTCGGGGTGCCCGCAGAACCGTGGCCCCTCGAAGGTCCGCAGCAGCGTCCGCTCGATGTCGCGGGGCAGTCCACCGCACAGCAGCGGCGCGAACATGGCGAGGGTGTCGGTACCGATCCAGCGGCCGGACCGCAGGTCGAAATCGCGTGCCGCCCCGGAGCGCGGGTCGGTCGTCGCGACGACACCGGACCGGAACCGCTGCGCCCAGTGGTGCAGGTCCCGGACGTCGGCGTGCGGCGCCGAGTACTCCTCGCCGATCGTGGCGAGCACGTCGCAGGCCAGGGAGAAGATCGCGCTGACGAAGACGTCCTCGACGGCAAAGCTCATGGCGGACACCAGATCCGCGTCGTCGTAGCGAACCCGCTTCATCTCCTCGAGCAACCACAGGTAGCGGTCGTACTCGGCGTTCGTCGGCCGCTGCGTCGGGTCGGCGACGACGACGTTGTCCGCGCGCCGGTAGGCCGGCACGACTCCGGGAATCACGTTGGCGTACGGCACATCCCAGCGAGGCGAGTTGTCCATCCCGGACTCCCACCCGTGATAGAGCGTCACCCGGCCCGCCTCCTTCGGGTCCCGGGCGTGTGCCAGCCAGCGGTGCCAGCGCATCAGATCGGGCCAGCGCCGGTCGAGGAACTCCTCGGCCACCGCCCGGGTGGTGCGGCCGTGCCGGCGGGAGTGGTCGAGGATGCGCTGCACCGCGATCGCGTGCACCGGCGGCTGGGTGATGCCCGACGTCTGCGGGGAACCCGGGGCCGCGGCGGCGAGGGCGGAGCAGGCCCACCGGTCCGGGCCGGGGAAGTAGCCGTCGACCCCGCCCGCGAACACGATGTGCGGGATCATCCCGTTGCTCCACTGCGCGGACAGCAGCGTGTCGAGTTCGACGACCGCGCGTTCGACGCTGAGCGGGGCCAGCCCGACCGCGACGAACGCGGCGTCCCAGCTCCACATGTGCGGGTAGAGGCGAGGGGCGGCGCTCGTCATCGTGCCCAGGTCGTTACCCCGCAGCAGGTAGGCGGCGCGCGCCGCGAGCTGGGTGGGGGTGAATCCGGGGTCCGACATGCCCACAAGTGTGCGGCCCGGCTGATCGTTTCGCCCGCCGGGCCCTGTCGATCGCCGAGCTCAGCCCTTGGGGCGCGCGACCTCGTCGGAGCTGCGGAACACCAGCCGCCCGTCGTCCAGCTTGATCGCCCACCGCTTCGCGAGTGCCCAGTCGCGGCCGTAGTCGGCGGGATCCTCGGCGAGGCTGCCCGCGAAGTCGTCGACGATCACGCCGGATTCCTGGGTCGGTGCACCCTCGCCCGAGACGGGATCTGCACTGGTCACGACCGCGTCGCCCACGGCGAACGGCTTGTCCCCGGACTTTCCGCCCGGCGCTGCGCCGGACCCCTTCGTCTCCTTGCCAGATCCCATGTTCGCGACTTCCTTCCTGCTCGCCGAGGCCCGCAGGAACTTGTGGAACGCAGCGGACCATGGCGCCGGTGCGGCACCAGTCTCGTAACCAGAATGTAGCTGACCCTGTACCCTCCACGCCGGATCGACGCGACGGCGGCGCGCGTTCCCCCTGGTCGCCGCCTCGACGCGCCCTACCCACGCCCGTACCTCAACGTGGTGAGGGTCGCGAGAATCTTCTCGGTCCGCGGGGTCCGGGCGAAGGTCAGCGTCGGCATCAGCGTGGGAAGCCGCCGATGGGTCACCGCCTTCGCGTACGCGAACTCCCTGAGGCCGTCCGGGCCGTGGATCCGCCCGAAGCCGGAGTCACCGACCCCACCAAACGGGAGGGCCGGGACGGCCGCGAACGCGAACACCGCGTTCACCGACGTCATGCCCGAGCGGATACGCCGGGCCAGCTCGACGCCGCGGGCCTTGCTGAACACCGCGGACCCGAGGCCGTAGCGGGAGGCGTTGGTCCGCGCGACCGCCTCGTCCATGTCCCGGACCCTCGCCACCGTGAGCGTCGGCCCGAACGTCTCCTCGGTGACCGCGACCGAGTCCTCCGGGACATCCACCAGGACGGTCGGCTGAACCAGCCGGTCCCCGACGGCGTCCGCTCCGCCGACGACGGCCCGCCCGCCGCGAGCGAGGGCGTCGCGCACGTGCCTGCGCACCACCTCGAGTTGCGACGGCATCGTCATCGGGCCGATCGGGGCGGCGGGGTCGGTGCCGGCGCGCAGTTCGCCTGCGAGCGCGGTCAGCCTGGCGAGGAACGGCTCGTACACCCGCTCGTGCACGTACACCCGCTCGGTGCCGATGCAGGACTGTCCGGCGTTGGCCATGCCCGCCCACACTGCGGCGTCCGCGGCCGCGTCGAGGTCCGCGTCCTCGTCCACCAGCAGCGCATCCTTGCCGCCCGCCTCGATGACGACCGGGGTCAGGGTGTCCGCGCAGGCCGCCATCACCTTGCGTCCGGTCGCGGGTGAGCCGGTGAACGCCAGTTTGTCGACGCCCGCGCGGCACAGTGCCTCCCCGGTGGGCCCGAGCCCGGTGACCAGTTGCAGCACCGGCGCGTCCGGCACCGCCTGCGCGAACGCGTCGACCAGCCAGGCGCCGACACCGGGGGTGAACTCGCTCGGCTTGAACACCACGGCGTTGCCCGCCGCCAGCGCGTACGCGATCGACCCCATCGGGGTGAACACCGGGTAGTTCCACGGCCCGATCACCCCGACCACGCCTCGCGGCAGGTACTCCACCGTCGCGGCCTGGTCGATCATGTCGAGACCGGATCGAACCCGCTTGCGGCCCAGCACCTTCGGTGCATGCTTCGCCGCCCACGACAGGTGCCCGAGCGCGAGGACGATCTCCAGCCGGGCGTCGGAGTCGGGCTTGCCGGTCTCGGCGTGCACGACGTCGGCCAGCTGTCCCATCCGCCGGGTGATGACGCCCGCCCACGCCATCAGATGGGTGCGGCGCTCGGCGAAGGTCAGCGCCGACCACCACTGGGCGGCCCCACGCGCCCGCTCGACCGCGGCCCGCACCTCGTCCGGACCCGTGATCGGGTGGGTGCCGACGACCTCACCCGTTCGGGGATCGAGGGAGTCGAATGTCTGTGGTGCGGAACCGGTCCCGATGTCGGTCCGGTCCCCGGTCCCGAGTGTGCTCATGGTGTGTCCTTCGGTGCATTCGGCAGCGCGGCCCTGCCGCGCAGGAGATCCGCCGCCTTCTCGGCGATCATGACGGTCGGGGCGTTGGTGTTTCCTCGGGTGACGGTCGGCATCACGGACGCGTCCACCACGCGCAGTCCCTCGACGCCGCGCACCCGCAGCTCGGAGTCGACGACAGCGCCCTCCCCGTCGCCCATCGCGCAGGTACCGACGGGGTGGTAGAGCGTCTGGGTCCAGGCCCGCGCGTGATCGGCGAGATCGCCGTCGGAGGCGCCGTCGAGGCGGGACGGCAGGAAGGGCCGGTCCAGGAACCGCGCGATGACCGGTTGCCGGGCGATGTCGACGATGCGGCGCACCCCGGCCAGCATCGCGTCCAGGTCGGCCGGGTCGTCGAAGTACCGCGGGTCGATCTCGGGGCGCCAGCGCGGATCGGCCGAGCGCAGACGCAACCGTCCCCGGCTCGCGACGCTCACGAGCGTCACGGCGACCGTGAACAGGCCGCTGGGCATCTCCCGCAGCGCGTTGTCGACGAAACCGCCCGGCGCCACGTGGACCTGGAGGTCGGGTGCGCGCAGCCCGTCTCGGCTGGAGAAGAACGCGCCGCCCTCGCCGACGTTGGACGTCAGCGGACCGCGCCCCGCCACCTTCCACTGCGCGAACCGGGCGGGCGGGGCGGTGATGTCCTTGAGATCGGTGGTTCCGGTGGTGTGCCACAGCACCGGCAACACCGGATGGTCGTGCAGGTTCTCCCCGACGCCCGGTAGGTCCGCGACGACGTCGATGCCGTGCTCGCGGAGGTGGCCGGCCGGGCCGAGGCCCGAGAGCATCAGCAGCTGCGGGCTGTTGATCGCGCCGCCGCAGAGCACCACCTCACCGGCCGCCCGGGCAACGTGCTCGGCACCGTCCCGCAGGTAGCGGACGCCGACCGCGCGGGTGCCGCGCAGATCGACGGCGGTCGCGAACGCGTCGGTCAGCACGGTGAGATTCGGCCGGCCGAGTGCCGGACGCAGGTACGCGTCGGCGGTGGACCAGCGCCGACCGTGGTGGCAGGTGACCTGGTACCGGCCGGCGCCCTCCTGCGCGGCACCGTTGAAGTCGTCGGTGGGCGTCAGACCCGCGTCCACCGCCGCGGCGATCCACCCGTCCGTCAGCTCGTGAGTGAACCGCCGGTCCTCGACCCGCAGCGGCCCGGACCGCCCGTGGAACGGTCCGGTCAGACGCGAATTATGTTCCGCACGTGTGAAATACGGGAGAACGTCGTCGTAGCCCCAGCCGACGGCACCGTGCACGTCGCGCCAGTCGTCGTAGTCGGCGCGGTTGCCGCGGATGTAGATCATCGCGTTCATCGACGAGCAGCCGCCGAGCGCCTTCATCCGCGGCCAGTACGCGGACCTGCTGTCGAGTTGCTTCTGCGGGACCGTCTGATAGTTCCAGTCCCACTTGGTCTTGAAGAGGGACGCGAACGCGGCCGGAATCCTGATCTCGTCGGCGTCGTCCTCGCCGCCGGCCTCGAGCAGCAGCACCGAGACGTCGGGGTCCTCGGTCAGGCGAGCGGCCAGGACGCAGCCTGCACTGCCCGCTCCGACGACGACGTAGTCGTACTCGTCCTTTTCCACCACGGCGACTCCTCGACCCGGGGAAGGCGGGTGTGATCGTCACCACACCCGTGTCCCAGTCTAGGAACACCGCGGCGTCTGCACACGGTTCGGTCTCCGGCGCGGCGGCATATCCTTCGGGAATGCGCCCGACAGCACTGATCACCGGGGCCGGCCGCGGCCTCGGCGCCGCCATCGCCCGCGACCTCGCCCCGACCCACGACCTGCTGCTCGGCGGCAGGGAGCCGGGTTCGCTGACCGCGATCCTCGCCGAGCTCGACGGTGCCCGCGGCTGGCCGGTGGACCTGACCGACCACGCCGCCGTCGCGGCCGCCGCCGATGGTGTCGACCGGCTCGACGTGCTCGTGCACAACGCGGGGATCGCCGAGATCGGCACCGTCGCCGACACCCCGGCCGCGGTGTGGCGGGACATGTACGAGGCGAACGTGGTCGCCGTGGTCGAACTGACCCGGCTGCTGCTGCCCGCACTCCGGGCCGCGAACGGGCACGTGGTGCTGATCAACTCCGGCGCCGGGCTGCGCGCCAACCCGGGCTGGGGCGCATACGCGGCGAGCAAGTTCGCGCTCCGCGCGTTCGGGGACGCGCTGCGGGCGGAGGAGCCTGCGCTGCGCGTCACCTCGATCCACCCCGGCCGCATCGACACCGACATGCAACGTGCCATCGTCGCCACCGAGGGCGGGGAGTACGACCCCACGCGGTTCCTCACGCCGGAGTCGGTCGCGCGGGCGGTCCGGAATGCCGTCGAGACGCCCCGGGACGCCCACCCGACCGAGATCGTGCTGCGGCCGGTCGCCCGTTAGCTCCGCTCCACCAGCACGCAGCGGGCGCCGGAGAAGATCGTCGGCATGCACTTGTTGCAGTGGATGCACAGCGACTTGGTGCGCTCGTCGGCGACGATCCGGTTGATCAGGTCCGGTTCCCGGAGCAGGGCGCGGGCCATCGCGACGAACTCGAAGCCCTCCGCCATCGCGGTGTCCATGCCCGCCTTGTCGGTGACGCCGCCGAGCAGCACCAGCGGCATCTTCACCGCGGCACGGATCTGCCGAGCGGACTCGAGCATGAACAGCGGCTCGTAGGGGTAGGCCTTGATGAACTTCTTGCCGACCAGCTGCACGCCGAGCCGCAGCGGCTGGTCCATGGCCTTGGCGAACTCGTGCACGGGGGCGTCGCCGCGGAAGAGGTACATCGGGTTGAGCAGCGAGCTGCCCATCGTCAGCTCGAGGGCGTCGAGCCCGCCGTCCGCCTCGAGCCACTGCGCGACCTGGATGGCCTCGTCCACCCAGAACCCGCCGGGGACGCCGTCGTCGATGTTCAGCTTCGCCAGGACCGCGATGCGGTCGCCGACCGCGTCACGGACGGCGAGCGCCGTCTCCCGCACGATCCGGGCGCGATTCTCCAGCGACCCGCCATAGGCGTCCTTGCGGTGGTTGATCAGCCGGGACAGGAACGAGCTGGCGAAATAGTTGTGGCCGAAGTGGATCTCGACGGCGTCGAAGCCGCCCTCGATCGCGAACCGGGCGGCGTCGGCGTGCGCTGCGGTGATCCGCTTGATGTCGTCGAGGGTGGCGGCCTGGGTGACCTTCATGCTCAGCGGGCTGAACGACTTCGTCGGCGCGAGAGCGGTGAGCCCGTTGGACTTGGCGTTGGCGACCGGGCCGGCGTGGCCGATCTGCGCGGACGCCGCGGCCCCCTCGGCGTGGATGGCGTCGGTGAGCCGGCGCAGACCGGGAACGACCTCCGGGCGCATCCACAGCTGGCCGCGTTCGGTGCGCCCCTCGGGGGCGACCGCGCAGTACGCGACGGTGGACATGCCGACGCCACCGGCCGCCGGGCGGCGGTGGAATTCGATCAGCTCGTCGGTGACCAGCGCGTCGGGCGTCTTGCCCTCGAACGTCGCCGACTTGATGATGCGGTTGCGCAGGGTGATCGGGCCGAGCTTGGCGGGAGCCAGCACGTCGGGATGGGTCACGTCATGTCCTCCGGTTGCGGGTGGACCGAGCCTAGGACGATTTCGTTACCAGCGGAACCGTAATTGCCCGATCAGTGGGAAAGTGCCCGTTCGCACCGCCTCCCCGGCCGGGCGCAATGTCACAGTGTGCTCACCTGACGCGCACGCTGTGACATTGCGCCGACCGGGGGAAGCGGGTGCCGGGTCAGTCGGTGACGAGAGCCGGCTCGGAGGGGTCCACGCCGACGGCGGCGGGGACGGCGACCTGTTCGATACGGCGCGGCAGTGCGAACGCCACCAGCGCACCGATGAGCGCGGCGACCGCGCCGATCAGGAAGGCGACCTGGAAGCCCTTGTCCGTGTAGAAAACCACACCCTGGGTCATCTCCAGCGGGATCGGGGCGATGTGCGAGTTGTTCATGACCGTGAACGCGACGACCGGCAACACCGCCGGGAACACCGACTGGAAGACACCGACGATGCTCGCGGTGCTCGCCTGCAGTTGCGGCGGCACGGCCTCGATGAGCAGGTTCGGGATCGACGCGTACGCCATGCCCATTCCGGTTCCGAACAGGCCGGCGAACACGATCAGCAGCGCCTTGTCGTCGTGCACCATCGCGACGCAGAGGAAACCGGCGGCCATACCGAGCATCCCGATCACCATGAGCGGCCGCGGCCGGATGCCGCGACCGACGAGCATGCCGACGATGATGCCGCCGATGACGACCATGCCGCCGATCGGCGCCTGGAAGATGGCGAATCCCTCTGCACTGACACCGAATCCGTAGCCGAGACCCAGGACGGCCGGGGTCATCGCGAGCATCGGAAGCAGGATGGTGAACAGTCCGCTGGATCCGTAGCAGAAGCCGGCACCGACGGCGGTGAGCAGGACCGGACGCTGCCTGAGCACGTCGAGGTCGATCAGCGGCTCCCGCACGGTGCGGGCCGAAATCAGCCAGGCACCGATCAGCACGATGCCGCCGACGAGGTAGGCCAGGGTCGAACCGCTGCTCCAGCCCCAGGTGGGTCCGAAGCTGACCGCGATCAACACACCGGCGATACCGGCGCCGAGCAGTACCGCGCCGATCAGGTCGATACGCGAACGCAACCGCACCGCCGACTCGTCGGTGGAGACCACGATCATCGCGCCGAGCACGACGAGACCGATCACGAAGAACCAGAAGATGCTGCGGAACCCGTGATTGTCGATGAGCCAGCCCGTGAGGAAGGGGGCAGGGATCGCGATCAGACCCATCCCGCTGGTGGCGATACTGACGGCCAACGCGACGGTCCGCTGCGGGAAGACGTCCCGGACCAACGAGTAGCTCAGGAACAGGCACGGGACCAGCAGGCCCGACAGCGCGCGACCGGCGACGAGGACGGCGTAGCTGCCTGCGAGGGCGGAGACCAGCGAACCGAGCGCCGCGACGGCCACACACACGAGCAGGAGCCGCCGCTTGCCGAACATGTCCGCGAGCTTGCCGATCAACGGGGCGGTGACTGCGCCGACGAGCAGGAAGGACGTGAGCAGCCAGGCGCCCTGGGTGGTCTGGTAGTGGGCGGCGATGGCGGGCAACGCCATCGAGATCATCATGTAGCTGACCGCGAGCATCTCGAGGAGCAGCACGATCGAGGCCAGCGAGAAGATCAGTCGGGGCGTCCACGTCTGGGCGGCGTGCTCGGCCGGCGCTGCGGCCTGTGGTCCTGTGACCATGGGGGTTCCTTCCGGATTCCCGGACCGGCCGTCGAAGTCCTGATTCGAGGATCGGGCCGAGATGTGATGGTTGGCAGACACATTCACCGGACAGCCGGTCAATCGTGTTGCCCACATCACACTCTCCGCTGTGTGTCGCGCACCACACCGTGTTCCAGTCAGCGGGACGCCCGTGGGACGGGTGCCGAAACGACGAATCCCCGGGGCAACATCGGGTCCACATGACGTGGATTCCGTTGTGCCCCGGGGATTCCGGGATCAAGCCCGCTCGGGCCCAGGCGGCCGCAGAACGGTCTTCGCGTCAGTGTCCGGCGGCGTGCCGAGCGCCGATGTAGCCGAACACCATCGCCGGTCCGATCGTCGCGCCCGCACCGGCGTAGTCGTGACCCATGACCGCGGCCGACGTGTTGCCCGTGGCGTACAGACCCTCGATCACCGAACCGTCGGCGCGCAGCACCCGGGCGTGCTCGTCGTAGACCATCCCGCCCTTGGTGCCGAGGTCGCCCGCGGCCATCCGGACCGCGTAGAACGGTCCGCTGTCGATCACGTCCAGCGTCGGCGCCGGGAGCGTGGGGTCGCCGTAGTAGTTGTCGTACGCGCTGTCACCGCGACCGAAGTCCTCGTCCCGGCCGGCCCGGGCGAACCCGTTGAACCGGTCCACCGTCTCGGCCAACTGCACCGCAGGCAACCCGATCGACACGGCCAGCTCCTCGATCGACTCCGCCCGATGCATCAGCCCGGTCGCGAACCACGACCTCGGGAACTTCTGCCCCGGCATCACGCCACCGAACTGGTAGCGGTTCTTCGCCTTTCCGTCGAAGACGAACCAGATCGGGTCGTGCCGACCGGCGATCTGCTCGTGCACGAACGTCACGTACGGTGCCGCCTCGTTGGTGAAGCGCCGACCCGACTGGTCCACGATGATCGAGCGGGGGATCGACCGCTCCGACACCAGCACGTGCATGATGCCGTCGGGCCGCCGGAAGGACGGCATCCACCAGGCATCGTCCATCAGATCCATTGCTGCCCCGACCTTTTCACCGGCGACGATCCCGTCACCGGTGTTGTCCACCGCCCCGGCGCTGTAGTTGTCCTTGCCACCCTCGCGCAGGTACTTCTTGCGCATCTGCTCTCCCTGCTCGAATCCGCCGCTGGCCAGCAGCACCCCGCGCCGGGCGCGGATCCGCAGGTCCGCACCGTCGCGGCGGACGAGCAGGCCGACCACCGCGCCCGAGGAATCGGTGATCAGCTCCCGCATCGGGCTGTCGAGCCACAGCGGAATGCCCGCGTCCTTGACGGTCAGTCGCAGCCGCGCGATCAGCGCCTGACCGAGAGTCTCCATGTGCCGACGCAGCACGAGGCTCTTGACCGCGCGCCACCCGGTGGCCAGCGCCGCCCGGCGTCCCGCCCAGGTGCGCATCACCATGTTCAGCTTCGCGAACTCCTTGGACGTGATGTACAGACCCGCGGGAGTCGCCAAAGCACCGGGCCGCAGCAGCTTTTCGTCCTCGCCGAGCCGCTTGAGGTCGAACGGCAACGGCTCGATCGTCCGCCCCCGCGGGCGTCCGCCGGGCTGCTCGGGGTGGTAGTCGGAGTAGCCGGTGCACCACTGGAACCGCATGTGCGGTCCGGCGGACTCCAGGAACTCCATCGTGGCCGGGCCCTCGTCGATGAACGCGTCGACGTTCGCCGACGGGACCCGGTCGCCGATCACGGCGTCGAGGTAGCGGCGCACGTCCTCCCGCGAGTCCGCGAGACCCGCGCGCCGCAGGGTCGGGTTGTTCGGGATCCAGATGTTGCCGCCGGACAGGGCGGTGGTCCCGCCGTAGACCGACGCCTTCTCCACGATCAGCGTGTCCAGCCCGCCGTCCTTCGCCGCGAGCGCACCGGTGAGTCCACCACAGCCGCTGCCGACCACGACGAAATCGACCTCGTGGTCCCAGTTCTCGGTTTCGGTCATGTTCGTCCCCCGTCAGGCGACGGTCATGTCGGACGGCGACCACACCGCGCGCATGCTGGTGATGCGGGCCTGGTCGTCGAAGGTCATGACGTCGATCGGTTCGATGGTGATCGTCTGGTCCCCGGTCTCGGTGACGACCCGGAAGTGGAAGGCGGCGGTGTTTCCCGCGACCTTGACGGCCAGCAGTTCGGTGCGGTTGCGGACGGCGTCGAGAGCCGAGTAGAACTTCTCGATCTCCTCCCGCCCGACCTTCGGCTCGCTGCCGACCGGGTCCTCGAGGGTGGCCCCCTCGGCGTACAGGGCAGCGATGTCGGCGGACGTGCCACCGGCGACCGCGTCCAGGTAGGTGGCGACTGCGGAACGGATGTCGTCTTCGAAGGCCATGTGATGACTCCAGGGTTTCGGGGGTGCTGCGGGTGCGACGGTAGCCACGTCCGTCTCGGAACGAACCCCCGTTCTCCCGGGGAGCGGGAGAACTCTCGAATTGCCCGTCGGGTGCGGGCGGGCGCCGGTGCGTTACGGCCGCCGCGGTGGAAACACCGGAAATCCCCTGGCTGTGCGGTCACCGTGGAGTAACGATCGACGCCGTCCCGGGCTCATCCACGGCCCGGCCGACCTACGCTCGATGCAACCGCCGACACGACCTGGAGCGTCGAGATGCGCGCGAAAGCCGTTCCTGCCCCCTTGTTCCGCTTTGTCTCGTTCTCCGTCGCCGCGATGCTCTCCTTCGTCGCGGTGTGCGCCGTGGGGGTCCCCGAGGCAACCGCGGCCGAACCCACCTACTACGTCTCGCTGGGCGACTCCCTGGCCGCCGGCTACCAGCCCGACACCCGGAAGGACGAGCCCGTCTCCTACACCGACGACCTGTTCGCCACGCTCCGCGCGTCCGATCCCAACCTGCAGCACATCCGGCTCGGGTGCAGCGGGGAATCCACCGCGACCATGATCAACGGCGGGCGGTGCACGTACGACGGCGCGACCTCGCAACTCGACGCCGCGACGAAGTTCATCACCGCGCACCGGGGACAGGTCCGGTACGTCACCGAGGACCTCGGCGCGAACGACGTCTACCCCTGCATTCGCGGCGGCGGCTCCGGCTCGCCGGGCTCGTCCGGAGTGCCCGACGTCGGGTGCGTCGCGAACGCCCTGGCGACGATCGGCACCAACCTCGCGACGATCAACCGTCAACTGCGCGCCGCGGGCGGTGAGGGGCCCGCCTACGTCGGGATGACCTACTACAACCCGACCCTCGCGAGCTGGCCGACCGGAACCACCGGACAGGCCGTCGCGGTCGCGACCACCGGCGCCGACAACGTTCTCGGCTCGACGATCGTCACCGCGAACTCCGGGGCCGGCTGGAAGACCGCCGACGTCGCGGCCGCGTTCTCCACCAACGACTTCGGGAATCCCGTTGCCGTGCCCGGCATCGGGACGCAGCCACACAACGTCGCCCAGGTCTGCCTGTGGACGTGGATGTGCACCGGCTACAAGGACATTCACGCCAATCCGGCCGGGCACCGGGCGATCGCCGAGACCTTCCTGCCGATACTCACCGGAGCATCGGCCCGGTAGAGGGCGGGATCCCGGACGAAGGAAAGGGTCTTCGCCTCGATGTGGTGATCCTGCTCAGTGAGATGCGCCAGGCCCCGCCGGGCCGGGCGTCTCGCCCGGCTCCGCACGCGCGGGTGGCGTCCGCCCCGAGATACCGGGATCGGAACAACCCAGGATTCTGGGATGTTCGGTGGCGGCGCCGACCACCAGTCTCGGTGACGACCAGACGATCGTGGGGCGGCGCCGGGCGGCGCGTGCCCGAAAGGACACACCGATGACTCTTCCGGTTGAGTGGCGCGCCGTGGCCGCGGGAACCGCGCTGTGCGTGGGTGCCGCGCTGGCCGGGTGCGGGGCCGCCGACGCGGACCGTCACAACGACGGCGCCACCTACTTCGGCCCTGGCCAGGACCTCGGCGACGGGACCACCCGCTCGTTCGTGCGACTCGACGCGGCCGGGCGCCCCGCCGAGGTCGGCCTGCGGATGTCGGCGGCGGCACTGGACGGCCTGCCCTCCGGTCCCGATGCCCGACCCCAGATGCTCATGCTCGCACTGCCCGACGAGGCAGGCGACACCGTCTTCGAGCACGTCATGCTCGACTGGAACCCGAATGGGCACGACCCGCAGGTGCTGTTCGGCAAACCGCATTTCGACATGCACTTCTACCTAGCGGACACGGCCGAGGTGCACGGCATCGACCCCGCCGACCCCGAGTTCGCGGTCAAGGCGGCGCGACTCCCGGATCCGCGGTACGTTCCGCTGAATTACGTCCCCCCGCCGGGGCCACCCGAGGCCAGCGTGGTGCCGGCGATGGGCCTCCACTGGAGCAACGCTGCGGATGGCCTGGTGCCCGGGGAGTTCGATTTCACCGAGGTGCTGCTCAACGGGTCCTGGGACGGCGAGTTCACCTTCATCGAGCCGATGATGACCCGCGAGTGGATGCTGACCAAGCCGACGCTGCGCGAGGACCTGGAGTTGCCGCAGGCATACCCGAAGTCCGGGTACTCGCCGACCACCTACACCGTCGAATTCGACGAGGGCACCGACGAATACGTCATCGCTCTCGGTGGGATGGTCGAGCGCACCGCCTCCTGAGACATCCGCCGGCTAGTGGGCGGCGAAATCTCCGTAGCCGCCCTTGAAGAAGAGCAGCGGCTGCCGGTCGACGTCGGCGGTCAGGTCGGTGATGCGGGCGATGACGATGGTGTGGTCGCCGGCGTCGTGCTCGACCTCGACGGTCGCGTCGATCCGGGCCAGGGTGCCGTCGAGCGCGGGGGCGCCGTTCTGGGCCGGGGACCACGACACGCCCGCGAACTTGTCGGCGCCGCTGGTCGCGAACTGTCCGCAGATGTCCTTCTGGTCGTGCGCGAGCACGTTGATGCACAGGTTGCGGGCCTCACGCAGCAGCGGCCAGCTCTTCGACGTCTTGGTCGGGCAGAACGAGACGAACGGCGGCTCGAGGGACAGCGAGACGACGGACTGGCAAGTGAACCCGAGCGGCTGCTCGCCGTCGTGAGCGGTGATGACGGCGACACCGGTGCAGAAGTGGCTCATCACCTTGCGCAGCGTGGCGGCGTCGGGGCCGGACAGCTCGATGTGCTCGGCGACGGCGGTCGGTTCTGCGCTCATGTGATTCCTCCTGACGAGACGGGCACCCAACAGCATCGGGCTCCGGTCGGCACTATGCCATCTGAGGTCCCGGTCAGTGGGCGCCTTTTCCGTGACGGATTTCGAATCCGACCGCAGGGCTCCGGTCGGGATCACCGCCCGCCGGTGGGTGTCCGGGCGAACGCGGGCAGCAGGGTGTCGACGACCCGATCGACGATCCCGGCCTCGTCTTCCGCCCCTCGGGCCCGGTGGGCGACGTAGGCACCGACGACCGAGTCCATGAAGGTGTCGGCGTCCAGGTCCGCGCGGACCGTGCCGCGGGCGATGTGCTCGCGCACCACGCCGGCCAGGCTGCCCCGGTGCCGGACCAGGATCGCCCGGATGACGTGGGTGAACGAGGGGTCCTCGTCGGTCACCAGTGCGGCGAGGCCGCCGAAGCCGATTCCGCTGTCGATCGACCGCAGGGACTGCTCGGTCAACCAGACCAGCACGTCGCGGGCGGTGGCATCCGCGGCGGGCGGGACGGGTTGGGCGATCGGCGCGAGTGCAGCCGTGAGCATTTCGTCCCGGTCGCGGTAGCGACGGTAGATCGTGGTGCGCGCCATCCCGGTTCGCGTGGCCACGCCCTCGATGGTGACCGCCCGCGGGCCCTTGAGCCGGAGCAGGTCGAGGACCGCGTCCGCGATGCGTTGCTCGGGGGCGGCCGGCCTACCGCTCGACGCCACTGTTGTTCTCCTCACTCCGTGGAACACCACTCGACCCGATAACGCTACACTCTATGTAGCTACACTACATGTAGCGTATCGATCGAGAGGTGTCAGTCATGAAGTTCTCCAGCACGTTCGCCGGAGGGGCGGCCCTGCTCCTCGGCCTCGTCACCATGTCCGCGTCGTTCTGGGCGGATACCACCCCGATCGGCTCCGGCCTGACACTCGGCCTGGGGGCCATCACCGCGATCTACGCGTTGTGGTCGCTGGTCGCCAAGGACCCGACCAAGGACCACTGGGCGCTGTCCATCGTGGGCCTGGTGCTGTTCATAGCCCCGTGGGTCGGACAGTTCGCCGGCGACGGCGCCGCCTGGACGGCGTGGATCGCCGGGGCGCTCGTCATGGCCGTCGCCGGAACCGCCTACGTCGCCGACGAATCCACAGAGCTCACCGACACGAACGCGCGACGTGACCGGGAGACCTACCGGGCAGCCCACGCGACCCGGTAGCTCGCCGGTCGGAAGGGTCGCAGGCCCGGCTCACCCGAGAACACGAAGACCCCGGACCGAATGGCATCGGTCCGGGGTCTCGGCGAGGTCCGGTGCGGTCAGGCCTTCGCGGCGCTCTGCCCGGCCCGACGGCCGAAGAAGCTGCCGTCACCGAGGGAGGCGCCGCTCGCGTAGCCACCGGCGCAGACGCCGGACGTGCAGCGACCGGCCGCGAACAGGCCCGGAAT
>NZ_JBSFRT010000022.1:0-95028 GCF_053589375.1 Rhodococcus sp. NPDC003348 | reverse complement strand
CCGAGATTATCTCTCGGCCGCTCCGGGGCAACTGTTCCAGCCTAACCCATCGCAGTGACCCGGTCAAAACCGGGAAACTCACAACCGGAAGGCGGTCGAAGCCAAGACAGTATCACTGTCTAAAACTTCTGGATTCGCCAGGCGCCTTCGTCCAACCTCGTTTGCTCTCACCCGGGGGGCGGAGTCGGTGTCCGTGTCGCTCTGACTCGACAAAAGTTACGTGATCGACCGCGCTCCCGCAAATCGCCTGGTCACAGCGATGACGGCGCGGAAAGTGCGTGGTCGGCGGCGACGAGAGGGGCACCCTGGACGGGAATGGTGGTGCGCGTCACCATGAACGCGTGTCGCGGAGCCGGCCCGGCACGCCCCGCGGACAGGAGAACCATGACCGACTGGCATCGCGTCAGCCCCGTTGCGCACGGCATCTGGAGCATCACCGAGCCCGGCCACGTCACGATGTGGCTGATCGCCGGTTCGGAGCGGGCCCTACTACTCGACACCGGAATGGGCTTCGTCCCCCTCCGACCGGTGATCGAACAGCTCACGCCGGCTCCGGTCGTCGTCGTCAACTCGCACCATCACTTCGACCATGTCGGCGGCAATCACGAGTTCGACGACGTCCGCATCCATTCCTCCGGCCTCCCCGCGCTGGCGACGCCTCCCGATCGAGCCGACCTCGATGCCTATCTGGACCACAACGACCGCGTCGTTCGTGCCGCCGCATCGGTGCGCGATGTCGACCACCAGTACCTGCACCTGTTCGACGTGGACAGTGAGCCGGCCGCACTCCCCCGCGGATTGGACCGGTCGGCGTGGACGGTCCGGCCGCCCCGACCGTCGGGCACCGTCACCGACGACGAGACCATCGACCTGGGTGATCGCACGGTTCGGATCCTGCACACCCCCGGCCACACACCGGACAGCATCTGCCTGCACGACGACCGCACCGGAGTGCTGTTCGGAGGGGACACGGTCAACTCGGGACCGATCTACGCGCACGAGCCGGATTCGGACCTGGCCGACTTCGCCGCGAGCACCGCACGCCTCGCCGCCATGAAGGACGAGGTGTCACTGGTCGCGATGAATCACTTCGGGCGGGTGATCGCACCGCCCTATGTCCTGCAATCCGTGGCCGACGCGTTCGCTCGACTCGCGCATGACCGCGCCGGGGCGCGACAGACCCGGGACGTTCAGGACAACCCCGTGGACGAAACGGTCCACGACCACTTCTCGATCCTGCTGCCCGCTGCCGCTCCCGGACTCTGACCAGGGAAACCTTGTCGGCCCTCGCGACCGGGTAATAGGCTTCGAGAGCTGCGACAACCGTGCACGCCGACCGCATCACGACACGCGAACCGGCACGTGAAGCCACAGGCACGAGGAACCACGGTGGACCGCTCGCTCGGTTGACGAACCGGACCCGCTTCGGCAGGCCCTTCACCGAAGGGAGCGTCAGCCATGTCCGCACTCACCCGTTCCGCCGGCCGCCTTTGTGCGGTCGCGGCCGCGATCCTCCTCGGGCTCGGTGCGCCCTACTCCAGCGCCGCGGCGGTCGGCCTCCCCGCCCCGACAGCGGCTCCGAGCGGGGGCTACTGGTACTTCCACTACCTCGCCGAACGCTGCGAGGCCGGGTCGATGCAGGCGTGTGACAGCCTCACGACCCAGACCACGCTCAAGGCGTCCGAGACAATGTGGCAGACCTACAACCGGTACGGCCGGTCCTGCGGCGGGCGCACGGAGCCCAACCCGTACCAGGCTCCGCGGACCAGCTGTGTCCAGCAGTTCCCCGAGGGCGCCTGACCACGGCCGTTGACGAAGCGGGACTACTTCACGTCGTCGAGGGACTCGTCCTTGGTCTCGCGCATCACCAGCAGCGCCACGAAGGTCAGTGCGGCAACGACGAGCAGGTAGATGCCGACCCAGCCGACGCCGTAAGTGGTGGCCAGCCACGTGGCGATGAACGGCGCGACCGCCGCACCGAGGATGCTGGAGGTGTTGTAGGCGATGCCGGAGCCGGTGTACCGGACGTTGGTCGGGAACAGTTCCGGGAGCACCGCGCTCATCGGCCCGAAGGTGAAGCCCATCAACAACATTCCGATGATCAGGAACAGGAGCATCCGGCCTTCACCCATGCCGTCCGCGCCGAGCAGCACGGAGAACGACAGGCCGAAGACCATGATCACGGCGGTGACCACGAGCAGCACCACCCGACGGCCGAAGCGATCCGACAGCCAGCCGGTGATCGGCACGCCGGCGGCGAAGAAGAACACCGCGACCAGTTGCAGGACAAGGAAATCCGAGTACTTGAAACCGAGGCCGGTACCGCCCTCCGCGGCGGTCTTCCCGGTCCCGAAGCTGAGCACCCAGGTGGTCATGATGTAGAAGAGCGTGTACGTCGCGAGCATGACGAAGGTGCCGATGATCAGCTGACGCCAGCTGGTCTTGAACACGGTCGCGAGCGGGGTCTTGACCTTCTCCCCCCGTTCCACGGCCCGAGCGAAGACCGGCGTCTCCTCGAGCCGCAGCCGGACGTAGAGGCCCAGGATCACCATGACCGCGCTGAGCAGGAACGGGATCCGCCAGCCCCAGGACAGGAACGCGCCGGCCAGATCGGGGTCGCCGTTGTCGTGGTTCATGAACAGCGTGATGATCAGGAACAGCCCGTTGGCGAGGAAGAAGCCGATCGGCGCACCGAGCTGCGGCCACATCGCCGCCCACGCCCGTTTGCCGGGCTTCGCGGTCTCGGTCGCGAGCAGTGCGGCCCCCGACCATTCGCCACCGAGGCCGAGGCCCTGGCAGAACCTCATCAACGCGAGCAGTGCGGGGGCCAGGATGCCTGCGGCGTGGTAGGTCGGCAGCAAGCCGATGACGAAGGTGGCGATGCCCATCGTCAGCAGCGAACCGACGAGAGTGGCCTTGCGACCGATCCGGTCGCCGTAGTGCCCGAAGAGGACCGAACCGAGCGGCCGCGCCACGAAGGCCAGACCGAACGTCGCGAGCGATGCGAGCAACGCGGTGGTGTCGTTGCCCTTCGGGAAGAACAGGTGCGGGAACACCGAGACGGCGGCGGTCGCGTACGCGTAGAAGTCGTAGAACTCGATCGACGTGCCGACCATGCTGGCCACCACGATGCGGCTGCGTGGAACGGCCTCCACCTTTTCCTCGGTGGTCGGGATCGCATCGTCTCGGGTCTGGGTCATCGGGCCGGCTCCTGCACGAACTCACTATCGATTCCAATATGTGGACACTTCGCGTCCATCTCCTAGGAATTTCACCACCGAAGTAGTTAGCAAAGCAAAATGATCTTGGTGGGGTCGTTGCACCAAGCACCGTCAAGGTCGCGATAAAATCCACTCGGAGCGCCGGGAAGTCTGGTCGGCACGTGCCCCTGCATGCCCGTACCAGGAGAGACCTTGATCCAGACACTGCGCTCCGAACTGTCCCGCTACCTGCGGACCGAAACCATCGGCGGTTCGATCCTGCTTGCGGCCGCCGCGATCGCGCTGATCTGGGCGAACTCCCCGTGGGCGGACGCATACACGGGCCTGCGCGACTTTCAGATCGGCCCCGAGGCACTCCACCTGCACCTGACGGTCGGCGCCTGGGTTCAGGACGGTCTGCTCGCGATCTTCTTCTTCGTCGCCGGCCTCGAGCTCAAACGCGAACTGGTCGTGGGCGAACTCTCCGATCGCAAGAAGGCCCTGTTACCGATCGTCGCCGCGGTCGGCGGTGTCATCACCCCGGCACTGATAACCCTCGCCGTCGGGTGGGGCACGCCCGGGATCGAGCAGGCCTGGGCGATTCCCGTCGCGACCGACATCGCATTCGCCCTCGGCGTCCTCGCCCTGACCGGGTCACGAATCCCGGCGGGTGCACGAGTGTTCCTGCTCAGCCTCGCAGTCGTCGACGACCTGCTCGCCATCGCCATCATCGCCACCGTGTTCACCACGACGATCGCCTTCGCCTGGCTGCTCGGCGCCCTGGCATGCGCCGCCGGCTACTGGTTCGCCCAGCACCGCAGGCTGACCAGCCCGTGGCTGTACGTCCCACTCGCGCTGCTGACCTGGTACTGCGTGCACCAGGCGGGGATCCACGCCACGATCGCCGGCGTCCTGCTCGGCGTCCTGACCCGGGTGCGGCCCGACCCCGGTGAAGCCGACGCCCCGGCGGTGCGCCTCGAGCACCGCCTCCAGCCCTGGTCCGCCGGACTGTGCGTGCCACTGTTCGCGCTGTTCGCCTCGGGCGTGCCGATCAACAGCGACGTCCTCGGGACACTGCTGACCGACCGGCTGACGCTCGCGATCATCCTCGGAATGTTCCTCGGGAAGATCACCGGAATCTTCGGGGTGTCGTGGGTGGCGGTGCGTTTCGGCATCGCCGTCAAACCGACCGGACTCGGATTTCGAGACATGTTCGCGCTGTCGGTGCTCGGCGCGATCGGATTCACCGTTAGCCTTCTGGTGACCGAACTCGCACTCGAGGGCGCGGAACAGGACAAGGCCAAGGTCGCGGTCCTGCTCACCTCCTTGGCTGCGTCACTGATCGGGTCGGCGCTACTGTTGCGCCGGGGACGCGTCCACCAGGCGCGTGCCGCCATCGATCACCGGCCACGAGGCGACGACAACGGAGGGGCTACGACGTGAGCATCAGCGACCGCACCGGCAGGACCGGAAACGGGGTGCCGAACACCATCTCGTCGATCCCGCTGACCGACGTCGACGCACACGCCCCCGGCACCGCCAGCATCGGCAACCTGGTCAAAGACGCGACCGCGCAGGTCTCCACCCTGGTCCGGGCCGAGGTCGAGCTGGCCAAGGCCGAGGTGACCGGTGAGGTGAAGAAGGGCCTGCAGGGGTCGCTGTTCTTCATCCTGGCGCTCGCCGTGCTGGTGTTCAGCGCGTTCTTCTTCTTTTTCTTCCTCGCCGAACTGCTCGACCTCTGGGTCGCCCGCTGGCTGGCATTCCTGATCGTGTTCCTCCTGATGCTGGTGGTCACCGGGGTGCTGGCACTGCTCGGGTACCTCCGGGTCCGCAAACTCCGGGCGCCGGAGAAGACCATCGACTCGCTGCGTCAGGCCGCGTCCGTGCTGCCGACCACGTCCGAGTCCACGACCGGCTCCGGCGGCTACACCCCCGGCGAGTACGCCCGCCGCACCACACCCTGACGCGACGTCGTCGTGAATGCTCCCGACCCGTCGACCGTCCGCCTCGACGGACCATGGCGGCACCGTGACGTGCGCGCCAACGGCATCCGCTTCCACGCCGTCGAGGCCGGACCGACCGAACCCGACGCGCCGCTGGTGGTGCTGCTGCACGGGTTCGCGGACTTCTGGTGGACCTGGCGCCACCAGCTGACCGCGCTCGCCGACGCCGGATACCACACCGTGGCACTGGACCTGCGCGGCTACGGGGACACCGACAAGCCGCCCCGCGGCTACGACGGCTGGACCCTCGCCGGAGACGTGGCCGGGCTGATCCGGGCCCTAGGGCACACCGAGGCGACGCTGGTCGGCCACGCGGACGGCGGGCTCGTCTGCTGGGCGACCGCCGTCCTGCATCCGCGGGTGGTGCGGTCCATCGCGCTGATCGCCTCCCCGCATCCGATCGCTCTCAAGCGGGCGGTCATTCGGAAACGGGCGCAACGATCCGCGTTTCTGCCGTCGTTCCTCGCCTGTCAGCTTCCGTGGCGACCCGAGCGGCGCCTGACCCGCGACGACGGCGCGGAGGTCGAGCGCCTGCTCCGCCGTCGCATCGGACCGGCAGGTCGGACGACCGGCGGTGAGTTCGACGAGATCCTGGTGCGATCCCGCTCGGCCATCCAGATCCCCGGCGCCGCGCACTGCGGCCTCGAGTATCAGCGCTGGGCGTTCCGCAGCCAGTGGCGACCCGACGGCCGACGGTTCATGACCGCGATGGACCAGCCGCTCCGCGTCCCGGTACTGCAGATTCACGGCGATGCCGACCCCTACGTGCTGCGGTCGACGTTGCGCTCGGACACCCGTTGGGCACCGCACCGACACCTGCACACCGTTCCCGGTGCGGGTCACTACCCGCACTGGGAACGACCCGACGACGTGACCGCCGCACTGATCGAGGCGCTCCCCACCCGTGAGTGATCCTCACCCCGCGAAGGGTGAGGATCACTCCGGGGCGGCGCGGCCGCGCTAGAGGATGCAGGCGCCGGTGTCGACGGAATCGGCGGCGTAGCCGGACTGCTCGAGCTGGCGGGACACCTCGGCTGCGGTCAGCGCGAACCCGGTGTCGCTGTTGTCGACGGCCGCGCCGAACACCAGGCCGAGGACGCGGCCCTGGTCGTCGACCAGCGGCCCGCCCGAGTTGCCCTGCCTGATCGACCCACGCACCGTGTAGACCTCGCGGGTGACGTCGGCGGCCCGGTAGATGTCGGGTCCGCTCAGGTCCAGCGTCTCGCGGATCCGCGCGGCGCTGGCCGTGAACGGGCCGCCGCCCGGATACCCGAGCACCAGGGCGTCGGAGCCGGACTCGGCGGGCTCGGGCGCGAACTGCAGCGCCTCGGCGTCGAGACCCGGCACGTCGAGCACCGCGACATCCACCTTGGGGTCGAACAGGACGACGGTCGCGTCGAGCGGGCCGTCCGCGCCGTCGACGACCACCTGGCTCGTACCCGCCACGACGTGGGCGTTCGTCATCACTCGCTCGGGCGCAACGACGAACCCGGACCCCTCCAGCGCACGCTGGCAGCTCGGTGCCACCCCTCGCACCCGCAGCACGCTCGGCTGCAGCCGGGCCGCGAGCGGGCCCTGCGCGATCGCCGCGTTCGGGGGGTCCACGACCGCGATCGGGGTGCGGCCGAACGGGCCGATCACGTCCGGCAACCCGGACGTGTCGAGCAGCGCCGAGAAATCGCTCGGCAGCCGGCGCATCCAGTCCGGCGCCACGTCGTCGACCTGGGTGAGCACCTTCGACCCACGAACCGCAGCGGCGACCTCGGGCTGCGACGACGCCGTCAGCGGGATCGCCAGCAGCCACGCCGCGACGAGCACCGCGGCGCCCTGCAGACCCGCCCCGACGACACTGTCGACGGACCGGGCGACCGGGCTGTGCATACTTCCGCGGGCGGCGCGGCCGAGCACCATGCCCGCCACCTCACCGACGATCACCAACCCGATGATCAGCAGGATCCCGACCAGCACGCGGGCCCGTCCCCCGTCGACGTGCACGAGCACGTGTGGAGCGATGAGGATGCCGGCGACCGCACCGAGGACCACACCGAGGAAGGCCAGGGCGGACGCGACCGCGCCGTGCCGCCACCCCGACGTCGCGGCGAGCACCGCGATGGCCAGGATGGCGATATCGATCCAGGTCGACCCCGTCACCGCTCGTGCACCTCCACCACACCGGCATCGAGTTCGGCGAGCGTCACGTCGAGATCCCGCACGTCACGGTGGTCCCACTCGATCTCCCACCCGGAGACCGCGATCAGCCCGGCGAGGACGCCTGCGGTGAAACCCCAGATGAGGAATCCGTCGATCTGGAACGCCGGCCCCCGGTAGCCGAGCCGGTGCTCGACGATGAACCGGTTCTCGGGGTCCAGCAGGGACCGGACCGGCACTCGCGCGACCCGGGCGGTTTCGGCATGGTCGACCGGACGCACCGGAGTGGGCCGGTCCCAGTAGGCCACCACGGGCGTGACGTCGAAACCGGACGGCGGCACGAAGATCCCGGGCAGAACCGCCAGCGATCGGACACCGGACGGGTCGAGACCGGTCTCCTCCTCCGCCTCACGCAAGGCCGTCGCGATGGGCCCGTCGTCCTCGGGGTCGGCGGCACCACCGGGGAAGGCGACCTGCCCGCTGTGCTGGCGCAGCGTCGCCGCGCGCTGGGTCAGGAGCACGTCCGCGTTCTCCGGCAGCCCGCCGAGGCTGACCGGATCGGCCTCCTCCGAACCGCCGAACAGAACCAGGACGGACGCGTCCCGCACCTTCGCCCCGCTGGGGGCGCGCCGGCGCAGGACGGGGTTGATCGCGTGGTCGTCGCCGGGCGGCAACGTGACGACACGCTGCAGCCATTCCGGGGCGGGATGCTCGGTTCGGGTCACGACACGACACCCAGGTGCTCGCGGACCGCGGCGGCGATCTGGTCGGCGTCGTCGAACGGTTGCGGCAGCACGGCCGCGACCGTGCCGTCGGCGCGGACGAGCGCGGTGACGGGCAGCACCTTCGGTGCCCCGACCGCGGCCGCGATCCGCCCCGCCCCGTCCTGGACGCCGGGCAGGTGGACGCCGTACTCGGTCAGCGCGGACAACGCATTTCCCTCCTTGGGGTCCTGATGGACCGTCAACACCGTCACCGCGTCGCCGGCCCGGCGCGCGTACTCGTCGAGCGCGGGCAGTTCCTTCGCACACGGACCGCACCAGTAGGCCCACAGGTTCACCAGTGCGGGCTTGCCGGCCAGGGCGGCGCCGACGTCGATCCGGCCGCCGTCGCCGATGCAACCGAGCTCGATGCCGGCAAGCGGCCCGGACGCGGTGGTACCGGGGACGGGCGTCGGGCAGGGAGCCAGCGCCGCCGCGGCCCGCGGACCGGCCAGCGCCTCGTCGGTGTCACCGGCGACCCGTTCGACCGCGGACGGCGTGGCACCACCGCTCCGGTAGTCGGCGTAACCGCGGGTCGTGGGCTCGTCGCCTCCGCGTGGCCAGATCGCGACCGCCAGCGCGGCGACCACGACAAGGGCAGCCAGGCTCCACCGGCCCGTGTTCGAGATGTGCACGCCCCGGTTCACCGACCCGCCAGGTCGAGGAGGTGTTCGGTCTCGGGTCCCTTGACCAAAGCGGCGGCCACACTCGGATCGGTCGGTCCGGCGCCGTACGACGGGCAGTCCTTCGCCAGGACGCACACCCCGCAGGCCGGCTTCTTCGCGTGGCAGACCCGCCGCCCGTGGAAGATCACCCGGTGCGAGAGCAGGGTCCACTCCTTCCGAGGGATCAGTTCGCCGACCGCGCGCTCGACCTTGACGGGGTCCTCCTCGGCGGTCCAGCCCCACCGCCGCACCAGGCGCCCGAAATGGGTGTCGACGGTGATTCCCGGCACATCGAAGGCGTTCCCGAGGACGACGTTCGCGGTCTTGCGACCGAACCCGGGCAGGCTGACCAGATCGGTCATGTTCCCCGGAACCTCGCCGTCGAATCGTTCCACCAGAGCCCGCCCGAGCCCGATGATCGAGTTCGCCTTGTTGCGGTAGAAGCCGGTCGTTCGGATGTACTCCTCGAGCTCCGCCCGATCGGCTCCGGCGTAGTCGGCAGCCGTCCGATACCGGGCGAACAAGGCCGGCGTCACCTGGTTAACCCGCACGTCAGTGCACTGCGCGGACAGAATCGTCGCCACCGACAACTCGAGCGGGGTGCTGAAATCGAGCTCGCAGTAGACGTGCGGGAACGCCTCCGCGAGGCGCCGGTTCATCCGGCGTGCCCGGCGGACGAGACCGAGCCGGGTCTCGTCCCGCTTCGGGCCCCCGGCGGGCAACGCCGCGCGGCCCCTCGCCGGGGTCTGGGAAACAGTGGTCGACACCCGTCCAACTCTACGGACGGCCCCGACACCCGCCGTCGCATCGTTTCGCTTCTGAGACATTGGCGGTGTTTACTGCCCCGTATGCAAGGTCTCGCTGTGGTGCTCTTCCCAGTGCTGCTCATGCTGTTTGCGCTGGCGATGGAGCGGGTGGAATTCCGGCTGCGCCGGCTCACGGTGCGTGAGCAGGAGGTGGAGGAATTCCTCGACAAGGCGAGCCACGCGGAGGTGGCCACCCTCGCTCAAGAGGGACTGCCTCGGGCGCTGGCCCGCTTCCACCTCCGCCGCAGGCGGGGGGCCCTCGACGACCACGAAGACCTGACCGAACGACGCGCCAGCTGACCGCGAGCTCCGCTGCGACCGGGTACCCGGCATTCGCTCGACGCGCAGGGCGTGGCGCCGATCACTACTGTTCGAGTTCGGGACGATAGACTTCGATCGAAGTCAACGAACAGTCGGCACGTCCACACGTGCCGAGCCGGTGGACGTCCGCCCCACAGGGTGGCGCCCACCACACCGATTTTTCCGATGAAGGAGCGCACGTGGACGAGGTCCTGGCCAGAGCCGGTATCTTCCAGGGAGTCGAGCCCTCGGCGGTTGCCGCGCTGGTCAAGCAGCTACAGCCCGTCGATTTCCCCCGTGGGCACGTCATCTTCAACGAGGGTGAGCCGGGCGACCGCCTGTACATCATCGTGTCCGGCAAGATCAAGCTCGGACGCCGTTCCCCCGACGGCCGCGAGAACCTGCTGACGATCATGGGCCCCTCCGACATGTTCGGTGAGCTCTCGATCTTCGACCCGGGTCCGCGCACGTCGACGGCCACCACGGTCACCGACGTGCGGGCGGTGAGCATGGACCGCGACGCCCTCAAGTCGTGGATCGACCAGCGGCCCGAGATCGCCGAGCAGCTGCTTCGGGTTCTCGCCCGCCGCCTGCGCCGGACCAACAACAACCTGGCCGACCTGATCTTCACCGACGTTCCCGGCCGCGTGGCGAAGGCGCTGCTGCAGCTGGCCCAGCGGTTCGGCACCCAGGAGGGCGGCTCCCTGCGCGTCACCCACGACCTCACCCAGGAGGAGATCGCCCAGCTCGTCGGCGCCTCCCGCGAGACCGTGAACAAGGCGCTGGCGGACTTCGCCCACCGCGGCTGGATCCGACTGGAGGGCAAGAGCGTCCTCATCTCCGACTCCGAGCGTCTCGCGCGGCGCGCCCGCTGACACAGCGCAGACGCAAGAGAGAGCCGCCCACCCCGCTGTCGGGGTGGGCGGCTCTTTTCGTCGGACCGCGGCCGGGACCCGACCGCACATGCCGCCGGGTCCCGCTCGAGGCACCCTGGACAGGAGAAGGGCCCCGGTCCCGGGCTGGGACTGGGGCCCTTCTGCTGTTCGACGGCCGGATCGTGTGCTCGAACTACCGCCCCCCTCGGGGCACCCTCACGCACTCACCGCCGACGATGTGGGGACAGCACTCAGGCGGGGGTGCCGCCGTTGTCGGAGCTGCCGAGATCGAGCTGGAAGATGGTGCCGAACATGCCGATCAGCTGCACGATGCCGTTCTCGTCAGCGAGGTTTTCGAGGGATCCCACGTGTACTGCTCCTTGCGTTTGTGAGGGGGTTACGCACCGCAACGCAATGCGATGCCGGACAGATATGTACCGTCCCTCACGACCTCCCGCAGCCCGAGAAACCCGCACCACCCGGGCCCGCGGCGTCCTCCGTTCGAGCGACACCGCCCGCCACCAGCGCACATTCGTCGACCAACAGCGTTTATGTGATGTCCCACACATTTTCTGCGAATCTCGCTGTGCGGGATCGCGAAGTCAGCGTCGCAGGTAGTCGAGCTGCACGCGCACCGACTGCTCGGCCACCGGCCACAGCTTCGGGTCGACGTCGGAGTACACGTGCTCGACCACCGTGCGGACGGCGGCGTCGTCGCCCAGAACCTCGAGCGCGGACCGAACCTGCTCGAGCCGCTCCTCTCGATGCGCCAGGTACTGCTCGGCGACCGCCTGCACGTCGGGCAGGTCCGGCCCGTGCCCGGGCAGCACCGTCCGACCGGACCCCAGGTCGATCAGCGACCGCAACGACGAGAGGTAGTCGCCGAGATCGCCGTCGGTCGAGTCCAGGACGGTGGTGCCGCGACCGAGGATGGTGTCGCCGGTGAGCACCGACCCCTCCCCCTCGATCACGAAGGACGTCGAGTCCTTGGTGTGCCCGGGGGTCCGCAGTACCCGGATCGCGAGCCCGACCTCCTCGATCAGCTCCCCGTCGGGCAGGCCGGCGTCGGTGTGTCTGCGCAGCGACGGGTCGACGGCGCGCACCGGACTGCCGGTCATCTCGACGAATCGGTCGATGCCGTCGGTGTGGTCGTGGTGCCGATGGGTGATCAAAGTCAGCGCGACCGGCCCGACCTCCGCGACCCGCCGCAGGTGCTCCTCGTCGGCCTCGCCGGGGTCGACGACCACGCACTCCTCCCGCCCCGGCGCTCGGAGGATCCAGGTGTTGGTGCCGTCGAGCGTCATCATCCCGGGGTTGTTCTCCAACATCACCGCCGCGATCGGGGTGACCTGTCGCAGTTGGGCGTAAGCCGGATGTCCGAGGGTCATGGGCACACTCTACGGACGCGGATTCCGGCCTCCTCGACCCTCCGGTGCTGCGCGGTCCGGAGCGGAGACGACGTCGGCCCGCCCACCTGTGTGCAGTGGACGGGCCGACGAGAGTCGTTGCCGGTCAGCGGACCTCGACGATGAGCTCCACCTCGACCGGGGCGCCCAGCGGCAGCTCCGCGACCCCGACCGCGGAGCGCGCGTGCACGCCGGCATCCCCGAACACCTCGCCGAGGAACTCGGACGCGCCGTTGACGACGCCCGGCTGCCCGGTGAACCCCTCGGCGGACGCGACGAATCCGACCACCTTGACGACGCGGACCACCGAATCGAGCCCGACCAGGGCGTCGATCGCGGCCAGCGCGTTCAGCGCGCAGGTGCGGGCGGCCTCCTTCGCGGTGTCCGCGTCGACCGGCCCACCGACCTTGCCCGTGACCGGCAGCGAACCGTCGACGAACGGCAACTGACCGGACGTGTACACGAGATCACCGGTCCGCACCGCAGGCACATATGCCGCGACGGGTGCGGCCACCGGGGGCAGTGCGACACCGAGATCGGCCAGCCGCGCCTTCCAGTCCGCCATCGCGCTCAGCCCTTCGGACGCTTGAGGTAGGCCACGTGCTGCTCGCCCGTCGGGCCGGGCAGCACGGTGACGAGCTCCCAGCCGTCCCCGCCCCACTGATCGAGGATCTGCTTGGTCGCATGGGTCAGCAGCGGGACGGTCGCGTACTCCCACGTAGTCAATTCGCTCATGCCGGTGAGCCTAGTGCCCGCGCCCGCCGCCCTGCGCCGTCGTGTCAGGGGCCGGTCGCACAACGATTCACGGCCGCGACTTATAGGCTCGGGGGGTGGCAGCACCTGCGAACGCACCCGCCTACGAGTGGCCGGCCAAGGCCGACAAGGCCCGGCTGCATTTCGTCTCCGGCAAGGGCGGAACCGGAAAGTCGACCGTTGCGGCGGCGTTGGCGCTGGCCCTGGCCGCGGGCGGCCGGAGAGTGCTGCTCGTGGAGGTGGAGGGCAGGCAGGGCATCGCGCAGCTTTTCGACGTCCCACCGTTGCCGCCGACCGAGACCAAGATCGCCACCGCGGACGGTGGTGGCGAGGTGTTCGCGCTGGCCCTCGACATCGAGACCGCCTTCCTCGAATACCTGGACATGTTCTACAACCTGGGCTTCGCCGGCCGCGCGATGAAACGCATGGGCGCGATCGAGTTCGCGACCACCCTTGCGCCGGGCCTGCGCGACGTGCTGGTCACCGGCAAGATCAAGGAGTGCGTCGTCCGTTCCGACCGCAACGGGGTGCCCGTCTACGACGAGGTGGTGGTCGATTCCCCGCCGACGGGCCGGATCGGTAGCTTCCTGGACGTGACGAAGGCGATGTCCGATCTCGCGAAGGGCGGCCCGGTGCATTCGCAGTCGGAGGGCGTGGTGCGGCTGCTTCACTCGGACGAGACGATGGTGCACCTGGTGACGCTGCTCGAGGCGTTGCCCGTGCAGGAGACCGCGGACGCGGTCGAGGAACTCGAGGGCGCCGACCTGCGCCTGGGCACGGTGATCGTCAATCGCTCCAACACCGCGTATCTGCCACCGGACACGATGGCGGCCGCCGCGGCGGGCACCGTCGACGCCGCCGCCGTCCGCGCCGGCCTCGACGCGGTGGGGATCACGCTCTCCGACGACGACTTCGCGGGACTGCTCACCGAGACGATCGAGCACGCGTCGACGCTGGCCGCCCAGGACGACAGCGCGGTCGAACTCGACAAGCTCGACGTGGCCCGGCTGCACCTGACCGCGTTGACCGACGGAGTCGACCTCGGCGGGCTATACGAGCTCGCCGAGCAGCTCGCCGAGCAGGGCGTCCGATGAGCGCGGCACTCGACGTCGACGCGATCCTCACCGATCCGGCCGCGCGGATCGTGGTCTGCTGCGGATCCGGTGGCGTCGGGAAGACGACGACGGCGGCGGCGATGGCGTTGCGCGCCGCCGAGGAGGGCAGGCGGGTGGTCGTGCTGACGATCGACCCGGCCCGCCGGCTGGCCCAGGCCCTGGGGGTGCAGGACCTGGACAACACGCCGCAGCCGGTGCAGCTCGGACCGGGCGCGACCGGCGAGCTGCACGCGATGATGCTGAACATGCGCCGCACGTTCGACGACATGGTGCTCGAGCACTCCTCCCCGGAGAAGGCGCAGCAGATCCTGGCGAACCCCTTCTACCAGACCGTCGCCACCTCGTTCTCCGGGACGCAGGAGTACATGGCGATGGAGAAGCTCGGCCAACTCGCCGCCAGCGACGAGTGGGATCTGGTGGTCGTGGACACGCCGCCGTCGCGCAACGCGCTGGACTTCCTCGACGCGCCGCAACGACTCGGATCCTTCCTCGACGGACGGATGATCCGGCTGCTGTCGGCGCCGGGACGCGGGATCGGGCGCCTGGTCACCGGCGCGATGGGGCTGGCGCTGCGGGCGGTCTCGACGATCATCGGCAGCCAGATGCTCTCGGATGCCTCGGCGTTCGTGCAGTCTTTCGAGTCGATGTTCGGCGGGTTCCGGGAACGGGCCGCGCACACATACGAACTGCTGCGCGCGCAGGGCACGCATTTCGTCGTCGTCGCCACCGCGGAGCCGGACGCCCTGCGGGAAGCCTCGTTCTTCGTCGAGCGGCTCTCCTCGGAGGGGATGCCCCTCGCGGGCCTGGTCCTCAACCGAACCCACCCGACGCTGAGCGCGCTACCGGCCGATCACGCGGTCGCGGCTGCCGATCTGCTCAAGAAGCGGGGCGAGCACCCGATGACAGTGGCTGTCCTGCGGATCCACGCGGAGCGCGCCCGGACCGCTCAGCGCGAGCTGCGCCTGCTGGGACGGTTCACCGGGGCGCATCCGCGGGTTCCGGTGGTCGGGGTGCCGTCGCTTCCGTTCGAGGTGTCCGATCTGGAGGCGCTGCGGGCGGTTGCCGATCAGCTGACCGGTCGGGGCTGACGGGCTCGGACACCGGGGCCGGTTCCGGCTCGGTTCGACGGTCGCGCCGGACCACGAGGGTGCCCAGTCCAGCGGCGACCAGACACGCGACCGCGCCCATCAGCAGGCCCACCCGTCCGCCGAAGTGCTCGGCGACCGCACCGGCGATCGGCCCGCCGACCGGGGTGGACCCGAGGAACGCCACCGACCACAACGCCATCACCCGCCCGCGCATGTGCGGCGCCGCCTCGAGTTGCAGGGTGCTGTTGCCGACCGACAGGAACCCGACGCTGGCGGCGCCCACGCAGACCAGGAGCACCAGCGCGAGCCACAACGTCGGGGCGAGTGCCGCCGCGCCGATGACGACGCCGAACAGGGCCGCCGACGCGATCAGTGCCGGGATTCCGGTCCGTCCGCGGGCCGCGACGAACAGGCCGCCGAGCACCGCACCGACCCCCATCGCGGCGGTCATGAACCCGTACACGCTGGCGTCGCCGCCGAACGTGTCCCGGGCGAGTACGGGAAGGACCACCTGGAACTCGTAGGCGAGGCAGCCGACCAGCGCCATCATCAGCAGCGGCACGAGCAGGCCCGGTGTGCGGGCGACGTAACTCAGGCCCTCCCGCAGCTGCCCGGGTTCGCGGGGCGCCGGCGGAGACGGGCGCAGCGCGGCGACGTCGAGCCGAACCAGGGACGCCACCACGGCGACGAAGCTGAGTGCGTTGAGCAGGAAACAGATGCCGAGTCCGCCGGTGGCGATGACGAGGCCCGCGATCGCGGGACCGATCGCGCGCGCGGCGTTGACCAGCACCGAGTTGAGGCTGACGGCGTTGCGCAGATCCTCGGGCCCGACCATCTCGAGCACGAAGGACTGGCGGGCGGGGTTTTCGAAGCTGTTGTTCAGACCCAGCAGGAACGCGAGCACGTACACGTGCCACAGCTCGACGGTATCGGTGACCGTGAGCACGCCCAGGATCAGGGCAAGCAGACCCATCATCGTCTGCAGGCCGATCATGAGCTTGCGCTTGTCGAGCCGGTCCGCGACGACACCGCCGTAGGGACCGAACAGCAGCACCGGCAGGGTCTGCAGTGCCACCACCGATCCCAGCGCGGTACCCGACCCGGTCAGCTGCAGCACCAGCCAGGACTGTGCGACGGACTGCATCCAGGTGCCGATCATCGACACCGCCTGACCGCCGAAGTAGATCCGGTAGTTGGGGACGGCCAGCGAGGAGAACGTGTCGCGGCGGAACTCGGCGAGGGTGGTCACGACGCGGTCGTCGCGATCTCCCGGGCCAGCGCCTCGATGGCGGGCAGCGCCGCGACCACCGCGTCGGCGTCCTCGTCGGGCAGGCGACCGAGGGCGTCGGCGAACAGTTGGGTGCGCTCACTGCGCAGCCGGCGGTGCAGTGCCTCCCCGTCCTCGGTGACCTGCACCCGGGCCGCGCGCCGGTCCGCGGGGTCGGCGCTGCGCCGGAGCAGGCCGTCCCCCTCGAGCTTGCCGACCACCCGCGAGAGCATGGTTGGGTTCAGTCCCTCGGTCTCGGCGAGCGCGCCGAGACCGAGCGGTCCGAGCCGGGCGGCGGTGCCGAGCACCGACAGCTGCGTGCGGGTGAGCCCACCTCCGGACACGCGACGATCGACGATCCGGGAGATGCGGGCCAGTGCGATCTTGAGCCGGGTGATCTCGTCCTCGGTGGGGAGATGGGTCACGGGTGTGCGCCTCCGAAGATAGTTGCCTATCGGCAAGCATACTCTTCGGAGGCGACGACTGCGCTGCACGAACCGGGTCGAGCTGCGAGGATCACCGGATGACCCAGCCACCCGCGTGGGCGGAGCACCTGAACCTGGTACCCCACCCCGAAGGCGGCTGGTACCGCGAGACCTGGCGCAGCGACACCACACTCCCCGCGTCGGCACTGCCCGACGGCTATCCCGGCGACCGGGCGGCAGGCACGGCGATCCTCTTCCTGCTCCTGCCCGGCCAGCGATCCGCCTGGCACACCGTGCGCGGTGCGGAACTGTGGTTCCACCACCGCGGGAGCCCACTACGACTCGACCTCGGCGGAGACGGCCCCGCACCCGGCCGGCCGGATAGCCGGCTCCTCGGCCCCGACGTCGCCGCCGGACAGCACCCGCAACTGGTGGTGCCGCCCGGACACTGGCAGCGCGCCGAGCCGGTCGGCGACGAGGCGGCACTGGTCGGCTGCGTCGTGGTACCGGGGTTCGATTTCGCGGATTTCCGCATGCACGAGCCGTGATGTCGCCACCGCGACCGCCGCACACAGCACACCGGCCGGGACCTGAGTGTCAGATCCCGGCCGGCGGCCGAAGATTCATCCGTTCGGATGACAGGGATTCAGACGACAGACGCCTGGTTTCGCTGTGCCGAGAAGAAGTCGGCCCACGACTCCACCTCGGGGTGCTGCTTGAGGAGTGCGCGGCGCTGACGCTCGGTCATGCCGCCCCACACTCCGAATTCGACCCTGTTGTCCAGCGCGTCCGCTCCACACTGCATCAGCACCGGGCAGTGCCGACAGATGGTGGCCGCCTTGCGCTGCGCGGCTCCGCGAACGAACAACTGATCAGGATCGACCGTGCGGCATCGTGCCTGCGTAACCCACGCAATGCGCGCCTCAGCCTCTTCAACGTCCAACCGGCGACCCGGGGTGGTCACGGTCATCTTCTGCCCCTCCTGCAGTACAAGCGTCGCCCTCGCTGACGCTCCGGAAAGTGCCCGCGTCCGCCCTAGCATGGGCGAGACGCACCACATTCCCGATCTAGTGTTATCTGAATCACACTGGGTCACAATTTAGGCAATGTATAACGGTCTGCGCAAGATGCCCGACCCACTTTTTTGGTACGGACGTGCATCCAGATCGAATCGGCTGGTTGCTCTGGGAGCGGGAGCACACAGGACACGTACCCTGTCGTAGTGCCCATCGCAAAAACAGTCGCGAAACTCGCTGGATGCACGGCCCTGGCCGGCGCCCTCCTTGCGGGTGTGATGTTCCCCCTGGCGGGCGGGTTCGGCATGGTCTCGAACCGCGCCGCCGACACAGTCGACAACGTCTCGGCCGAATTGGTCGAGGGTGACGTGCCCGCGGTGTCGACGATGGTCGACGTCGAGGGCAACCCCATCGCGTGGCTGTACGAGCAGCGCCGATTCGAGGTTCCCAGCGACAAGATCTCCAACGACATGAAGTTGGCAATCGTCTCTGTCGAGGACCGCCGCTTCGCGGACCACAAGGGGGTCGACTGGCAGGGCACGGTGCGGGCCTTCCTCACCAACACCACCAGCGGTCAGGTCCAGCAGGGCGCCTCGACCATCGACCAGCAGTACGTGAAGAACTACCAGCTGCTGGTTGTCGCGAAGACCGACGCCGAGCGCCGCGCCGCGATCGAGACGACGCCGGCACGCAAGATCCGTGAGATCCGGATGGCGCTGACGCTGGACAAGAAGCTCACCAAGGACGAGATCCTCACCCGGTACCTGAACCTGGTCCCGTTCGGCAACGCGTCCTTCGGCATCCAGGACGCCGCACAGACCTATTTCGGCATCGACGCCAAGGACCTGAACCTCACCCAGTCCGCGATGCTGGCAGGCATGGTCCAGTCCAGTTCGGCGCTGAACCCGTACACCAACCCGGAAGGCGTGCTCGAGCGCCGCAACACCGTGCTGGACACGATGATCGTCAACATCCCGGACCGGGCCGACGAGATCCGCGCGGCGAAGCAGGAGCCGCTCGGGGTGCTACCGGAACCGAAGTCGCTGCCACGCGGTTGCATCGCCGCCGGTGACCGCGGATTCTTCTGCGACTACGCCTTGCAGTACCTGGCGAACGCGGGCATCAGCCGCGAACAGGTCGAGAAGGGCGGGATGCTGATCAAGACCACCCTCGACCCCTCCGTGCAGGACTCCGCGCACGCCGCCCTGACCGCGACAGCCCGGCCGGACATCGACGGCGTCGCCCAGGTGATGAACGTCATCCACCCCGGCCAGGACCAGCACCGCGTGCTTGCGATGAGCAGCAGCCGCAACTACGGCCTCAACGGCGCGATCAACGAGACCGTGCAGCCGCAGCCCTACTCCCTGGTCGGCAACGGCGCGGGGTCGATCTTCAAGGTGTTCACCACCGCTGCGGCGATGGAGAAGGGTCTCGGCACCAGCGCGGTCCTGCAGGTGCCGTCACGGGTCGACGTGAAGGGAATGGGCAACGGCGGCGCGCGGGGCTGCCCCGCCGCCACCTACTGCGTCGAGAACGCAGGCAAGTACCCGGCGGCGCTGTCGGTCACCGATGCGCTCGCACAGTCGCCGAACACGGCGTTCGTCAAGCTGATCGAGTCCGTCGGGGTGACCCCGACGGTCGACATGGCCGTGCGGCTGGGCATGCGGTCGTACGCGCAGCCGGGCACGTCCGGCTACGGCGACGGCCAGTCGCTGGCCGACATGCAGAAGCAGCAGAACCTCGGCTCGTTCACCCTCGGTCCCACGTGGATCAACCCGCTCGAGCTGTCGAACGTCGCCGCGACCCTGGCCTCGCACGGCAAGTGGTGCCCGCCGACACCGATCGACTCGATCTTCGACCGGTACGGCAAGCCCGTCTCGATCACCCAGCAGGCGTGCGAGCAGGTCGTCGAGCCGGGCCTGGCGGACACCCTCGCCAACGCGATGAGCAAGGACGACAAGCCGGGCGGCACGTCCGCGGCGGCTGCGGGCGCGAACGGGTGGACACTGCCGATGGCGGGCAAGACCGGCACCACCGAGTCGCACATGTCGTCGGCGTTCATGGGCTTCACGAACAACCTGGCGGCCGCCGTGTACGTGTACGCGGACTCCCCCACGCCGCGGGAGATCTGCACCTCGCCACTGCGACAGTGCGGCGACGGCAACGTCTACGGCGGCAACGAACCCGCTCAGGCCTGGTTCAAGGCGATGAAGCCGATCGCCGATCAGTTCGGTCCCACCGAACTGCCCCCGATCGATCCGAAGTACCAGCGCGGCTCGCAGAACGCGCAGGTTCCGGAGGTCGCGGGGATGAGCGAGTCGCAGGCGACCGCGGCCCTCAAGGCGGCCGGATTCGGCGTGAACGCGGTCTCGACCGCGGGGGACGGCTCGAAGGGCACGGTGCTCAGCTCGTCGCCCGCCGGGTCCGCGGTGCCCGGGTCGTCGGTCACGCTCTATGTCAGTGACGGCACGCTGCGGGCGGCTCCGGCGACGACACCGGCTTCTCCCGCCCCGGGCCCTGGCCAGATTCAGATCCAGCTGCCCAACCTGCCCGCGCTACCGCTCCTGCCTCTGCCCCGGTAGCGGGGCCGCCTGTGTGTGAATTTCCCCTGCAGGAAATTCACACACAGGCGCGCAGCGCTCCTAGAGGCGGTCCTTGACGGCCTTCGAGATCCGGGAGCCGTCGGCCTTGCCTGCGGCGAGGGCGGTGGCGGCCTTCATGACCTGGCCCATCTGCTTCATGCCCGGGCGTTCGCCAAGCTCCTCGGCAATCTGGGCGATGGCGGTGTCGGCGACGTCGGCCAGTTCGGCGTCGGTGAGCGGTGTGGGCAGGTAGCCGTCGATGACCTGCGCTTCGGCACGCTCGTTCGCGGCAAGCTCCCCGCGTCCGTTCTCGGTGTAGATTTCGGCGGCCTCGCCGCGCTTCTTCGACTCCTTGGCGAGCACCTTGAGGACTTCGTCGTCGCTGAGTTCGCGGGCTTCCTTGCCGGCCACCTCCTCGGTCTGGATGGCGGCGAGGACCATCCGCAGCGTCTTCAGACGCAGGGTGTCCTTGGCCTTCATGGCGGTGGTCATGTCGGCGCGGAGGGTGGCTTTGAGGGTGCTGGTGGAGTCGGACATGGTTTCGAACGCTACGCGCCCGCACCGGCGACGCGCATGTCCATTGCCGGCGCTGCGTATCCTGAAATGGTGTTTGACAACCCTCGCACCGTCCTCCGTGGCACCGCTGCCGGGCTGGCGGGTGCCGCGGCCCTCGGTGTCGGCTACGCCTCCCTGATCGAGCGGAACGCCTTCACACTGCGTGAGGTGACGATGCCGGTGCTCGAACCGGGCTCGTCGACCCTGCGGGTGCTGCACCTGAGCGACCTGCACATGATGCCCGGACAGAAACTCAAGCAGAACTGGCTGCGAGAGCTGGACCGGCTCGAACCGGACCTCGTGGTCAACACCGGCGACAACCTGGCGCATCAGCGCGCAGTACCCGCCGTGGTCCAGTCGCTGGGCAGCCTGCTGGCACGGCCGGGCTTGTTCGTCTTCGGCAGCAACGACTACTTCGGGCCGAAGCCGAAGAACCCGTTCAAGTACTTCAACAAGGAACACAAGCGCACCTTCGGCGAGCCGCTGCCGTGGCAGGACCTGCGCGCCGCGTTCACCGAGCGCGGCTGGCTGGACGTGACGCACACCCGCCGCGAGCTCGAGGTGGCCGGGGTCCGGATCGCGACCGCCGGCGTCGACGACCCGCATCTGAAGCGCGACCGCTACGACACCATCGCGGGCGCTCCGAACCCGGTGGCGAACCTCAAGCTCGGGATCACGCACTCCCCCGAGCCTCGGGTGCTGGATCGGTTCGCCGACGACGGCTACGACCTGGTGCTGGCCGGGCACACGCACGGCGGTCAGCTGTGCCTGCCGTTCTACGGTGCGCTGGTGACGAACTGCCAGATCGACCGGTCCAGGGTGAAGGGCCCGTCGCGGTGGGGCGCGCACATGCAGCTGCACGTGTCGGCGGGGATCGGCACGTCGCCGTACGCGCCGGCCAGGTTCTGCTGCCGCCCGGAGGCGACCCTGCTGACGCTCGTTCCGACCGCCGAGAAGGGGCCGAAACAGGGGGTTCAACCAGGCGTTTCGCGTTCTTCGGCAGTCGTGCGCTAAGCTTTGCTGGCTGCCCGGGAACGGGCAGTCGGTAAGACCGGGGTGTGGCGCAGCTTGGTAGCGCGCTTCGTTCGGGACGAAGAGGTCGTGGGTTCAAATCCCGCCACCCCGACGGTCGTCGAAATCCTCCATCCGATGCATTTCGGATGGAGGATTTCGTCGTTTTCGGGTCCGTGGCGAATTGTCAGTGGACGCGAGCGGCGCCGGTGGCCGACCACCGGCCGTTGTTGCGGTCGATCCGGATCGGGTGTTCGAAGGCACGCGAGATCACGTCGGAGTCCACTGCTTCGTCCACCGGTCCCGCCGCGATCACCCGGCCACCGGCAAGGACGAGGGCGTGTGTCGTGGAGGCAGGCAGCTCCTCCAGGTGGTGAGTGACCAGGACCGAGGCCAGTTCCGGTCGGAGCACCCGCAGTTCGGCGAGCACGTCGAGCAGGATCTCTCGCGCCGCGAGATCGAGGCCGGTGGTGGGCTCGTCGAGCAGCAGCAGGTCCGGTTCGGTGACCAGCGCTCGGGCGATGAGCGCGCGACCCCGCTCCCCCTGGGACAGCACCGCCCACTGATCGGACGTGCGGGCGGACAGACCCAGTGCGCCGATGAGCTCGTCGGCTCGTTCCGCTTCGCTCTCCGCGGGTGCCCACCGCTTGGGCAGGTCCGCGGCGGCGTGCAGTCCGGTCAGGACCACGTCGCGGACCGGCAGGTACGGCTCGATCCGTGAGCGAGGGTCGACGTGGCCGATGTGCGTGCGAAGCCACCTCATGTCGACGCGGCCGAGCCGGTGCCCGAGCACGTGCACGGTCCCGCGGGTCGGATGCAGCCGGGCACCGCACAATGCGAGCAGCGTCGACTTGCCGGCGCCGTTCGGCCCGAGCAGCGCCCACTGCTCCCCGGAGCGCACGTCGACGCTGACCGAGTCGATCAGCGCTCGCCCCTGCCGCAGCACGCTCACATCACGCACCGAGAGCACCCTGTCGTCACGTTCGCCGCTCACGCCCACCTCCGATGTCCAAGTCCTCTGGTTGTCTGACAAGACGGTAGCCCGCAGGGCGATGGAGGCGGTTCGCGGAGTCCCCTTCCGGCTCAGTCCTGGTGAATCTGGACGAGGTTGCCGCAGGTGTCGTCGAAGACGGCGGAGACGCCGGACGGATCGCTGGTCGGTTCGCCGGTGAAGCGAACACCGAGCCCGATCAACCGCTCGTACTCGGCCCGGACGTCCGGCACCCCGAACACGATGGTCGGCATCCCGAGCCCGTACACGCCCTCCCGGTAGGCAGTGGCGATCGGGTTGTCACTCGGCTCGAGCAGCAACCCGACACCGTCCGGGTCCTCCGGGGACTTCACGATGAACAGGTTGTGGTCGGGCATCGCGAGCAGTTCCCGGAAACCGAGCGTCTTCGTGTAGAAGTCGAACGCCGCGGCGGGATCGATGACGTGGATTCCGCACATCTTGATTCGCATGGTGCCGAGGCTATCGGTGCCCGACGCGACCCGCACGGCGCCGCGGTTGCCGGACAGGGCACAGTGATGGGCGTCCGCCTCGATCCAGGAGAACCCGATCACCGCCCTGTCTTCCGCGCTGCGCCGCCGCGCCGCGCTCGTGCCGCTGACGGCGTGCGCCGTGCTGGCGTCCGCGGCGTGCGGTACGGCCCTGGACGCGGCGCCTTCCGATCCGCAGGCACCGAGCATCGCCGTGGACCCGGCGCACGATGCCCCGTCCGACCCGCCGACGGCGGCACCGGATCCGGCGTCGGAGTATGCCCTCCGCCTGCTGTCGACCCTGCCGGTCAAGGGCCACGCCCCGAAGTCGGGATACGACCGCGACCTGTTCGGACAGTCCTGGACCGACGATGTGGACGTCGAGGGCGGACACAACGGCTGCGACACCCGCAACGACATCCTGCGACGCGACCTGACCGATGTCGCCACCCGGGACAACACCCGAGGATGCAAGGTCACCTCGGGCACACTGTTCGACGAATACACCGGCGAGACAAAAGCTTTCGCCTCGGGGCCGAGCACATCACCCCTGGTGCAGATCGACCACCTGGTGTCGCTGTCGAACGCGTGGCAGACGGGAGCACAGCAGCTCGACGAGGCGACCCGGACGGCCCTCGCGAATGACCCGCTCAATCTGCAGGCAGTGGCCGGGGCGGTCAATCAGAAGAAGGGCAACGGTGACGCCGCGACGTGGCTGCCGCCGCGCGGCGCGTATCGCTGCACCTATGTCGCGCGACAGGTCGAGGTGAAGGCACGGTACGGACTGTGGGTGACCCAAGCCGAACGGGAGGCCATCGCTCGAACCCTGTCCAACTGCGGCACAGCATGATCCGCGTCGGGCAGCCGACGCGACCGACCCGACCGGTCTGATCGTCCGCGGCACACCACCGGCCAAGCCCCCTGCCGGGCCCGACGCCTGCGGCGCCGGTTGGGCGCGTGAGTCCGTTTTGGACTGAAACCAACTATCGAAGTGCCGGACAACGGCCCGGCAAGATGGTAATGATGGACATTTTTATTCGCGGCATCGAACTCTAAAGCGCTGGTAGAGACCCTTATTTCAGGGAAACGTCATCCAAACGGATGAACCACGCCGTCCCGTTACCGAAAATTCTCAAAACTGCAACGAGTTCTCACGCTCGCTGGCATGGTGTTGTGAATTTCATCCAGCCGAGGCCCATCGGAACACCCCACCGAGGGGCGCAAGGAGAGTCGATGTCCAAACCAACAGCGCGACAGGTCGCCGTGCCGGTCACATCCGCCGCGGTCGTCGCGGGCATGATGTTGATCGGCGCGCCGGCCAATGCCGCGACCACCAACTTCACCAGCTCCTGCCAGGCGAAGTCGATCATCACCGTCGACAAGACGGTGGCTGCCTCGATGACAGTCGACGCCCCGGCGACGGTTGCACCGGGTGAGACCTTCACCTACCGCATCCAGCCGAATGCGTCCTCGTACCCGGACAAGGACTCGGGCGCGACCACGACCAACGTCTCGCGGATCAAGTACGACTACGCGATCCCGAGCAACGCCACCTACGTCAGTGCGTCGGTGGTGCCGGGCACTGCGGTCAACCTCGACAACGTCGCCCCGAACGTGCTCCGCGTCAACGACAGCGGCGCGGTGGACGCCAACGGCGGCATCGTTCGGCTCTCCGGCAACAACGAGGTCGTCGGCAACGGCACGTCGAACTCGACCAACTCCGAGGGCGGCATCCGGGCCCCGAAGCTCAAGAAGAACCTCGACGGCACCACCAACTCCGCCGGTGACAGCTGGTTCCGGCTGCCCGCCGTGGACGTGACCATGGTCGCCGGGGCGTCGGGCGTCATCGAGCCGAAGCTGCGCACCGCCGGGTCCGCCGCGAGCTACGGCAACGACCAGAACTTCAGCACGTCGCTGGCGAAGGCGAGCCTCCTCGGTACGCAGTGGGCGCCGACCCGTTGCATCCCGAGCGACAACAAGAGCGCCCTGAACGCCGGCGCCGGCCCCCTGGCCACCATCACCATCAACGATCCGGGCCCGGTGGTCGTCGACTCCACCACGACGGTGAACGTCCCGGCGACCGCGAAGACCGGCACCGCCGTCGACCTCACCGCCACCGTCGCCCCCGCGGGCGCCACCGGCACCGTCCAGTTCAAGGACGGCGCCACCGCCATCGGCGCCCCGGTCGCCGTCACTGGCGGCACCGCGACCCTGAACCACACCTTCACCACGAACGGATCCCACAGCATCACCGCCGTGTACTCCGGCGATGCGACGCACAACCCGTCGACCTCGGCCGCGGGCGCCGTGGAGGTCACCACCGATCCGGTGATCGTCGACACCACCACGACGCTGAACGTCCCGGCGACCGCCAAGACCGGCACCGCCGTCGACCTCACCGCCACCGTCGCCCCCGCGGGCGCCACCGGCACCGTCCAGTTCAAGGACGGCGCCACCAACATCGGCGCCCCGGTCGCCGTCACGGGTGGCACCGCGACCTTGAACCACACCTTCACCACGACGGGTGCGCACTCGATCACCGCGGTGTACTCGGGTGACGCGACGAACCATCCGTCGACCTCCGCAGCGTCCACCGTGGACGTCTCGGTCAACGTGGTGGACACCACCACCACCCTGAACATCCCGGCGACCGCCAAGACCGGCACCGCCGTCGACCTCACCGCCACCGTCGCGCCGACCGAGGCCACCGGCACCGTCGAGTTCAAGGACGGCGCAACGGTTCTCGGCAGCTCGCCGGTTTCGGGCGGCACCGCGACCCTGAACCACACCTTCACCACCGACGGCACCCACAGCATCACCGCCGTCTACAGCGGCGCCGAGGGCTTCGCCACCAGCACGTCCGCGGCAGGCACCGTCGAGGTCTCCACCGACCCGGTCGTGGTCGACTCCACCACCACCCTGAACGTCCCGTCGACCGCCAAGACCGGCACCGCCGTCGACCTCACCGCCACCGTCGCGCCGACCGAGGCCACCGGCACCGTCGAGTTCAAGGACGGCGCAACGGTTCTCGGCAGCTCGCCGGTTTCGGGCGGCACCGCGACCCTGAGCCACACCTTCACCACCGACGGCACCCACAGCATCACCGCCGTCTACTCCGGTGACGCCACCCACAACGCCTCGACCTCGGCCGCGGGCACCGTGGAGGTCTCCACCGACCCGGTCGTGGTCGACTCCACCACCACGGTGAACGTCCCGGCCACCGCCAAGACCGGCACCGAGGTGAGCCTCGCCGCCACCGTGGATCCGAGCACCGCCACCGGCACCGTCGAGTTCAAGGACGGCGCAACCGTTCTCGGCAGCTCGCCCGTCGTCAACGGTGTGGCGACCCTGAACCACACCTTCACCACCGACGGCACCCACAGCATCACCGCCGTCTACTCCGGTGACGCCACCCACAACGCCTCGACCTCGGCCGCGGACACCGTGGAGGTCTCCACCGACATCGTGGTCGTCGACTCCGCCACCACGCTGAGCGTCCCGGCGACCGCCAACACCGGCACCGCCGTCGACCTCAAGGCCACCGTGAGCCCGACCGACGCCACCGGCACCGTCGAGTTCAAGGACGGCAACACGGTCATCGGCACCGCGCCCGTCGTCAACGGTGTGGCGACCCTGAACCACATCTTCACCACCGACGGCACCCACAGCATCACCGCCGTCTACTCCGGTGACGCCACCCACAACCCGTCGACCTCGCCGGCTGCCACCGTCGACGTCTCCACCGACGGGGGCAACCCGAGCGGCGGCGGCTCGCTGGAGAACATCTTCGGTTCCTGATCCCAGTGCGAGCCCGGACCCCACGGTCCGCTGACAAGTAACCCGACGGACGCCCCTCACACCACCGTGAGGGGCGTTCGTCGTCAGCACCGGCGACGGCCACTCCTGCGCTCATCACTCCGGTGACCACGACATCCGTTCCAAAGGAGTCCAGCCATGTTCCACCCTGTTCACCGCGCCGTCGTGATGGCGACCGGATGCTCCGCAATCGTCACGGGGACGGTCCTGCTCGGCATTCCCGCCGGCGCCACCACCACCGTCACGAACTTCATCCAGTCGTGTCAGGCCAAGTCGATCATCACGGTCGACAAGACGGTGACATCGTCGCTGACGCTCACGGCTCCGGACACCGTCGAAGCGGGAAGCACCTTCACCTACCGTATTCAACCGGGCGCGTCCTCTTTTCCGGACAAGGACTCCGGCGCGGTGACTTCCAACCTCTCTCGCATCAAGTTCGACTTTGCACTGCCGGACAACGCCACCTTCACGAGCGCCAGAGTCGTACCGGACACCGCCGTGGGCCTCGACGCCGTGACTCCGAACGTACTGCGCATCAACGACATCGGAGAGGTGGACGACAACGGACCCATTCTCCGTCTGTCGGGGAACAACGAGGTGATCGGCAACGGTGCGGACAATTCCACCACCGGCGAGGGTGGCATTCGTGTCCCGAAGACCAAGCGGAATCTCGACGGGAGCACCAACGTCAACGGTGAAACGTGGTACCAGCTCCCGGCGGTTGAGGTCACGATGGTCGCAGGCGTCGGGGGCGTCATCGAGCCGAAGGTACGCACCGGCGGAACCGCCTCCACGTACGCGAGTGACACCAACTTCCACACGTACCTCGCCAAACAAACACCCTTCAGCACCTTGTGGCTGGCGACCAGGTGCATCCCGAGCGACGACAGGGGCACTCCCAACACCGGAGCGGCGGCACTGGCCACCATCACGATCACCGATCCCGTGATCATGGACACCACCACCGCTCTGAGTGTCCCGGCTACCGCGACCACCGGCGAAGCCGTTGACCTCTGGGCACTGGTCAGAACATCCGACGACACCGACGCGGTCGGCGGCACAGTCCAGTTCCAGGACAACGGGTCCGACATCGGCGGGCCGGTGGCCCTCGTCGACGGCGCGGCGAAGATGGTGCACGCCTTCACCACTGCGGGCAGCCACTCGATCACCGCGGCATACAGTGGAGGGGCCTGGTTCAAGGAGTCCATCTCCTCGGCCTCGACCGTGTCCGTGTCCGACGCGACCACCCCGGGCAACCCCAGCCCCGGCGGCGGCTTCGGCTCGATGGAAGGCCTGTTCGGCTCGTAGGCCCGCCGAAAACTACTGTCATTCGTTCGATCGAATTCCGTCGAATCACTGTATGGCCCAATAGAAAATCATTGCCCTACCGTCGTCGGCACCGGTAGTTTCCGAGCCCGAAACACTACGCTCAGCGCGCATGCGGGCGGGGGCCCCGGCGCTTCCACACAGGAGGTTGCAGTGACCATGTCCCTGTCCCGTCGCCTCGCGACACCACTGATCGCGGCATCGGCCGTGGCCGGTCTGGTGTTCGGAGTGACCAGCGGCGTCGCCGCTGCCGATCCACCGCAGTCGTCGCGGTCGCTCCAAGACGCCCAACTGCTCCTGTCCAAGGAAGTGGTCGGCAGCAATGTCGTCCTGCCCGGAGCATCCGTCACCTACCGGACCACGATCGCTTACACCACCGCCAACGGCGCCGGAAACGCGCCGCTGAACCAGCTCTCGATCGCGTACGTGCGCGAGGTTCCGCCGGCCGGCTGGACCCGCACCGCACAGTCCCTGAGCTACGCCGGCGGTGGCGGAACCTTCTCGACGCAGGACGGCGGCGCGAAGGTGACCTGCAGCAGCGGTTGCACCTTCCTCGTCGGTGGTTACGTGATCAAGTCCGGCCAGTCGGCCGTTCTCACCACCACCTACACGGTGCCCGCCGGCACCGCCCCCGGTGTCTACGACAGCGGGGCCTTCTCCGCCCAGCCGAACACCTGGAGTGGTGGCGAGCGCGGCAGCAACAACTTCGGCGTCTTCGTTCAGGTCGCCGACCCGAACGTCGCGACGACCACCACACTGAACGTCCCGGGCACCGCGACGGTCGGCCAGTCCGTGGCACTGACGGCGAACGTCGGCCCGGCCAACTCCGTCGGCACCGTGCAGTTCAAGGACGGCGGCGTCGACATCGGAGGACCGGTCACGGTCTCGGGCGGCAACGCCACCCTGAACCACACCTTCACCACGGCCGGGAACCACGACATCACCGCGGCGTTCACCGCAGGCGCCGGCTTCTACAACTCGGCATCGGGCGTGCAGACGGTCGCGGTGTCGCTCGCCGAGTCGACCACCACTCTGAACGTCCCGGCGACCGCGCACACCGACGAGGCGATCGACCTCACGGCCAACGTCGCTCCGGCAGATGCCACCGGCACCGTGCAGTTCAAGGACGGCGCCACCGACATCGGTGCGCCCGTCCCGGTGAACGCGGGCACGGCGACGCTGAACCACACCTTCACCACCGTCGGCAACCACGACATCACCGCCGTCTACTCCGGTGACGCGACGCACGCCGGATCGACCTCCTCGGTGTCCGCGGTGGACGTCTCGGTCAAGGTCGTCGACTCCACCACCACCCTGACCGCCCCCGCGACCGCGACAATCGGTGCGGCTGTGGACCTGTCCGCGAGCGTCGCCCCGGCCGACGCCACCGGCACCGTCGAGTTCAAGGACGGCGCCACCGTTCTCGGCAGCGCGCCCGTCACCGCGGGCACCGCGACCCTGAACCACACCTTCACCACCACCGGCAACCACGACATCACCGCCGCCTACTCCGGTGACGCCACCCACAACCCGTCGACCTCGGCCGCGGCCGCCGTCGACGTGACCGTCGTCGAGTCGGCTGTCACGTTGACTGCACCGGCCACCACCGACACCACCACCCCGGTGGACCTGACCGCCACCGTCAACCCGGCCGACGCCACCGGCACCGTCGAGTTCAAGGACGGCGCCACCGTTCTCGGCAGCGCGCCCGTCACCGCGGGCACCGCCACCCTGAGCCACACCTTCACCGCAGGCTCGCACAGCATCACGGCCGTGTACTCCGGTGACAGCACGCACGCCGGGTCCACTTCGGCCGCGTCCGCTGTCGAGGTGTCGGAGGCCGTCGTCGACACCACCACCGCACTGACCGTCCCGGCCACCGCCAAGAACGGCACCGCCGTGGACCTGACCGCGACGGTCGACCCGGCCACCGCCACCGGCACCGTCGAGTTCAAGGACGGCGCCACCGTTCTCGGCAGCTCACCCGTCGTCAACGGTGTGGCGACCCTGAACCACACCTTCACCACCGACGGCACCCACTCCATCACCGCCGTCTACTCCGGGGACGCCACCCACAACCCGTCGACGTCGGCCCCGGACACCGTGGACGTCTCCACCGACATCGTCATCGTCGACACCACCACCGCACTGAGCGTCCCGGCGAGCGCCGAGACCGGCACCGCCGTGGAGCTCAAGGCCACCGTGAGCCCGACCGACGCCACCGGCACCGTCGAGTTCAAGGACGGCACCGAGGTCATCGGCACCGCGCCCGTCGTCAACGGTGTGGCGACCCTGAGCCACACCTTCACCACCGACGGCACCCACAGCATCACCGCGGTCTACTCCGGGGACGCGACGCACAACACGTCGACCTCGACGGCCGGCAGCATCGAGGTCTCGACCGACCCGGGCACCGGGGGCGGCGGCAGCAGCTTCGGCTCGCTGGAGAATCTCTTCGGTTCCTGAAGTCCGGTACCGAGGTGAACGTTCCGGGGCCCTGACGGATCCCGGTGCACATCGGTGGCGAATGCCCTCCGCATCCCGCGGAGGGCATTCGCGTGTCGGTTTCCGTCCGGATGCGCGCAACCCCTCCACAACCTGGACCGATGTCCTATGTTGACCGAATGACCATCGCTCCCCCACGCCTGAGCAGGTCGACCGTCGCCGGCTACTCCCTCGGCTCGGTCGGCACCGGCGGGTTCGCCACGCTCCCGGGGCTGGTGCTCGCCTACTACCTCACCGACACCCTCGCGGTTCCCGCCGCTGTCGCGAGCGTGGTGGTCTTCGCCCCCAAGGCACTCGATCTCCTGGTCAATCCGCTGGTCGGGTCGCGCAGTGACGCGGAGGCCGCTCGGACCGGCACCCGTCGCCGGTTCCTGCTGCTCGGCGCGCTCGCCTTGCCGGTGTTCTTCGCACTGACCTTCGCGGTACCGGCCGGGCTGTCCACCGCGGCGAGCAGCCTGTGGGTTGCGGTCGCGTTCATCCTCGCGGCGATCGCGTTCGCCCTGTTCCAGGTGCCGTACATTGCGCTGCCCGCCGAGTTGACCGAGGACTATCACGAACGCTCCCGGTTGATGTCGTGGCGAGTCGCGCTGCTCGGGGTCGCGATCCTGCTCTTCGGTGCGGGTGGTCCGGCGCTGCGCGAGATCGGTGGCGGTGGGCGGCCCGGCTATCTGGCGATGGGTGTGGTCGCCGGCCTGCTGCTCGGGGCGGGGATGCTGGCCGCGTGGGCGATCGCCCCCCGCGGCCCGTCGCGCGAGAGTCCCGATTCCGTTTCCGCGCACGGGTTCTCCGATGCCCTTGCCGCGGTGCGGTCGAGCGAACCGTTCCGGGTACTGCTGCTGACCTTCGCGTTGCAGGCGCTGGCGACCGGCACCATGCTCGGCGGCGCCCAGTACGTCGCGACCTATCTACTCGACTCCGAGGGCGCGGTGTCGATCCTGTTCGCGGCGCTGGTCGCTCCCGCGGTCGCGGTGATGCCGCTGTGGATCCGGCTGGTCCACGCCTGGGGCAAGCAACGCACCTTCCTGCTGGCGTCGACACTGTTCCTCGCCGCCACGATCGCCCTGCTCGGCCTGCTGGCCGGCGCCGGCCCGTGGATCTACCCGGTGGTCGCGGTCGCCGGGATCGGCTATGCCGGAATGCAGATGCTGCCGATGTCGATGCTGCCGGACGTGATCACCGACCACGAGCAGCGGGCAGGCGGCACCGTCCGGGCGGGCGCGTTCAGCGGGGTGTGGACGGCCGCCGAGACGGTCGCGATGGCGTTGGGTCCGGCGCTCGTGCTGGTGATCCTTGCCGCCACCGGGTTCGTCTCGTCGAGTGGCGACGACGTCGTCGCCCAGTCCGAGACCGCGCTGACCGGTATCGCGTTGGCGTTCACCGCCGCCCCGGCCGTCCTGGTCGCGGTGAGCATGCTCGTTCTCCGCCGGTACCGGCTGGCGGCAGAGGACAGGAACAGGAGTCACCAGTGAACTTCGAACAGTCGCCGCAGGAGATCCTCGCCCGGCTCGACGAACTCCGGACCGCCGATGCCCCCACGTCGGGCGGGCGGCTGCTGTCGTACGTGTACGACCCGGGTGTCGCCGAACTCGACGACCTCGCCGGCGCGGCGGCGCGAAAGGCCCAGCCGCTCAACGGCCTCGACCCGACCACGTTTCCGTCCGTCGCGGCCCTCGAACGGGATCTCGTCGGGCTGGCCCGCTCCGTGCTCGCCGACGGCGTGGACGGCGTCGTCGGCTCCGTCACGAGCGGCGGCACCGAGAGCTGCATGCTGGCAGTCAAATCCGCCCGCGACAGCTGGCGCGCGGCTACCGGCCGGGACGATCGGCCCACCCTGGTGATCGGATCGACGGCACATGCCGCGTTCATCAAGGCCGCGCACTACCTGGACCTGCGACTGCGGGTGCTGCCGGTCGACCCGGACACCTGCCGGCTGCGGCCCGCCGATGTCGCTGCGGCGCTGGACGAGTCGGTGGCGCTGGCGGTCGCGTCGACACCGTCGTACCCGCAGGGCGCGCTCGACCCGGTCGCGGAGATCGCGGAAGTGTGTGCCGCGCAGGGTGTCCCGGTGCACGTGGACGGCTGCATCGGCGCCTGGGTGCTGCCGTGGTGGCCGGGCGCGGACGACCGTCCGGCGTGCGACCTGCGGGTGCCCGGTGTCGCCAGCCTGTCGGTGGACCTGCACAAGTACGGCTACGCCCCGAAGGGCGTGTCGGTGCTGCTGTACCGCGACCGGGACCGGCACCGCAGGCAGTGGTTCGCGACCAGTGCCTGGCCGGGCTACGCGGTGGTGAATCCGACGATGCTCGGTTCGAGGACGGTGATGCCGATCGCGGCCGGCTGGGCGGTGTCGCGAGCGTTGGGCCGCAGCGGTTTCGCCGAGCTGACCGGGCGTATCGCCCGGTCGGCGGAGCAGCTGCGGAAGGTTGTCGACGGACTCGACGGCCTGCGGGTGGTCGGCGACCCGGTCGGCCCGCTGCTCGCCGTCGCGACCGACCCCGAGGTGCCGGAGTCACGGCGGGTGGACCCGCACCGCTGGGCGGACGCCGCGAAGGAGCTGGGCTGGGTCCTGCAACCGCAACCGGGCCGCACCCAGGCCGACGGCACCGTCCTGCCCCGCACCACACACCTGACGCTGACTCCGGTCACCGAGTCGGTGGTCGGTGAGCTCGCCGATGCGCTCACCGCCGCCGCGGATCGCGTCCGCGGGGTGCCGGGCGCGCAGGCCCCCGCCGACTTCGTGGCGGCCGCCGGTCAGATCCGGATCGAGGACCTGACGAGCGAGAACTGCGCCGCCGTGCTGGCGATGGTCGGCCTCGACCCGTCGGGCGGCCTGGACGGCCCGATGGCCGAGCTCCTGGCCCTGATCGAGGCCCTGCCCGAGCCGGTCGCCGAACGACTCCTGATCGAGTTCCTGGCCCGCTTCATGGAATAGGCCGGGACCGGTTCAGGGCGCGGCGGCCCGGTCGGTCAGGGCGATCACGTCCGTCCGCATGGCCTTCGGATCGGCGCCATGGACGGCGGGCATGAACTGTGTGCGAGAACGGGCGGCCGTCGGCCGACAACGACAGGGGCGTCACACCGGCCGGTGTGACGCCCCTGTCGTGACGAACACTGGGGTCAGGCTGCCATCGCCTGCCACATCCAGTGCAGCTGTTCGAGTTTCGCGGTGATGCCGATCAGCAGGTCCTGAGTGACGGGGTCGGCCTTCTCCGTCGCCTCGATGCGCTCGCGCAGTCGCTCGATCACCGCGGCAAGGTTCGCCACGATGGCGTCGACGACATCGCTGTCGCTGGTCCAGCCGGCACCGAAACCGGTGGTGCCGGCATCAGCGGCCACCGTCGCGGCACGGCCGTCCGGGCTGACACCGATCGCGGTGGCACGCTCGGCGGCGGCATCGGTGAAATCGCGAGCCGCAGTGACCAGTTCGTCCAGCGACGGATGCACGGACAGGAAGTTGCGGCCGACGACGTTCCAGTGTGCCTGCTTGGCGACGAGGCTGAGGTCGATCAGGTCGACCACCGTGCCCTGCAGGGCCTCCCCGGCGATCCGCTGCTGTCCCGCGTCGAGTGTGCTGGCAATAGGACCGTTGGTCATTGTCGTCTCCTCTACTGTCGGTCCGGTTTACACTGCGAACCCCTCAGCGGGGTTCATTCTTCATGTAGTTCAACGCCTTTCCCGGCGAATTGGTTCCCGGTGTGGCCGAGACCACGGCCCGTGGAACGAATCGGCGGCGCGGACGGTCAGCGGTCCTGCGACTGCCGGCAGTCCGGGCAGAGTCCCCAGAACACGACCTCGGCCTCGTCGATGACGAAGCCGTGGTCGTCGGAGGGCTGGAGGCAGGGCGCGTGGCCGACGACGCAGTCGACGTCGACAACGGCGCCGCACTCGCGGCACACCAGGTGGTGGTGGTTGTCCCCGGTCCGGGTCTCGAACAGGGCAGGCGAGCCTGCGGGCTCGATGCGCCGTAGTAGTCCGGCGTTCACACATGCCTTGAGCACGTCGTAGACGGCCTGCGTGGACACCGAACCGAGTTCCGCACGGACCTCGGCGGCAACCCCGTCGGCATCGGTGTGCGGTTTCGCGGTGACCGCGTTGAGCACCGCGACTCGAGGCGCGGTCACCCGCAGACCCGCGGCACGCAGGAGCCCACGGGGGTCCGCGTCGGAGCCGGCGTCTCGCATGGCCCCAGTATCCGCCCGATTTCTGGAATAAGTCAAGAAAACCACCTCCTCGCGGGACGAGGAGGGCGCCAACCGGACGGACCGGCAGACGACCCCTCGCCCCGCGCGACGCGGCGTCAGGCGTCGAGGGCAGCGAGCGCCTTGGCGACGCCCTCCCCGTACGCGGGATCGCACTTGGTGCAGTTGTCGATGTGCCGCTTGATGATCTGCGGGTCGACACCGTGGATGTTGCGGGCGGTGTTGTCGAACAGCGCCTGCTTCTGGTCTGCATCCATCAGGTTGAACAGCGCCCGCGGCTGCGAGTAGTAGTCGTCGTCGTCGGCGCGGTAGTCGAAGTGGTCGGCAACGGCGCCGACCGCCTGCGCCGGCTCGCGATACTGCGGCTGCTCCTGCCACTTACCGTAGGAGTTCGGCTCGTAGTGCAGCGAGCTGCCCATGTTGCCGTCCACCCGCATCGCGCCGTCCCGGTGGAAGTTCGCCACCGGACAGCGAGGAGCGTTGACCGGGATCTGGAAGTTGTTGACGCCCAGTCGGTACCGCTGCGCGTCGCCGTAGGAGAACAGTCGTCCCTGCAGCATTCGGTCCGGCGAGAAGCTGATGCCGGGCACGACGTGCGCGGGGTTGAACGCGGCCTGCTCGACCTCGGCGAAGTAGTTGTCGGGGTTGCGGTTGAGCTCCCACTCGCCGACCTCGATCAGCGGGTAGTCGCCCTTCGGCCACACCTTGGTCAGGTCGAACGGGTGGTACGGCACCTTCTGCGCGTCGGCCTCCGGCATGATCTGCACCATCAGCTTCCACTTCGGGAACTCGCCGCGCTCGATCGCCTCGTACAGGTCGCGCTGGTGACTCTCCCGGTCCTGACCGACCAGCTCGGCGGCCTCGGCATCGGTGAGGTTCTTGATCTCCTGCTGGCAGCGGTGGTGGAACTTCACCCAGAATCGCTCACCGGCCGCGTTGATGAAACTGAAGGTGTGCGAACCGAATCCGTGCATGTTGCGGTAGGACGCAGGCAGCCCGCGGTCGCTCATCACGATCGTCACCTGGTGCAGCGCCTCGGGCAGGCTGGACCAGAAATCCCAGTTGTTGTTGGCGCTGCGCATGTTGGTGCGCGGGTCGCGCTTGACCGCATGATTCAGGTCGGGGAACTTGAGCGGGTCGCGGAAGAAGAACACCGGGGTGTTGTTGCCGACGAGGTCCCAGTTGCCCTCCTCGGTGTAGAACTTCACCGCGAATCCCCGGATGTCGCGCTCGGCGTCGGCGGCACCGCGCTCGCCGGCGACAGTGGAGAACCGCACGAACAGGTCGGTCTTCTTGCCGACCTCGGAGAAGATCTTCGCCGACGTGTACTTCGTGATGTCGTTCGTGACGGTGAAGGTGCCGTACGCGCCGGATCCCTTGGCGTGCATCCGCCGTTCGGGGATGACCTCGCGGTCGAAGTGGGCGAGCTTCTCGAGGAACCAGACGTCCTGCAGCAGCTGCGGACCGCGCGGGCCGGCGGTCTGGACGTTCTGGTTGTCCGGCACCGGTGCGCCGACCGCGGTGGTCAGGGTGGTGTCGGTGGTCTTCGGGTCATTGCTCATGGGTGATCCCTTCGCTTTCTCCGCGCCGAGGGCGCGGTGCTCGTTCGGACCTCGGTCGAACCCGGCGGCGGCCGGCCGTGGGGGTTCACGGCGGGGGCTGAACTCGGCCGCCGGAACCACCACAACACCTTTTCTGGAACTAGTCAAGATTAGCGGGGGCGTGTCGCCCTTCCGCCCGCCGAACCGCCCCGAGGTGCGGTGGTCCCCGGACGACACGGCGACGCGCCCCACGAAACCGCACTCGGCCAGGCGAAATAGAGTTCACTTGAAGCGTGATGTCCACCAAGCTGTCGGTCGCGCTGGCCAGGGAAGCACTCGAGGTACGGAGACAAACCGCACACGGCTGGCTGCGCGGCACCGTCGCGGGCCGGACCGTTGCCCGCATCCTCCGTGGTCTGGCCGACATCGAGCTCGCCGACCGTTCGATGACCCTCGCCGCCCAGGAGTTCACCTCGGTGCTGCCGCTGATCATCGCGGTCGGCACGATCGGGAACCTCGGTGGCGTCTCGGAGGCGTTCTCCGACCAGCTCGGCATCGATCCCGGCGCCCTGACCACCATCACCACGACGACCGCGGACACGATCGAGGCGAGCCCGCCGACCTTCGCCGCGTTCGGGGTCGTCGGCATCCTGATGGTGCTGCTCGGCGGCACCTCGTTCGCACGTGCCCTCGGCCGGGTCTACGGGCGGATATGGAAGGTGCCGACGCTGACGCTGCGCGGATGGTGGCGGTGGCTGGCGGTCCTGATCGCCGTGGCGACCTCGGTCGGCCTGCTCGGCTGGGTCCGCAAGCTGACGTCGCTGGACTGGGTGGGACCGCCCCTGGCGATGTGCGGCGAGGCCGTGATCTGGTTCGCCCTCTGGGCGGCGGTCCCCTACCTGCTCACCGAGGGCAGGCTCACCGGCCGCGTGCTGTGGGCGACCGCGGCGGTCACCTCGGCCGGGCTGACCACCGTGGGGCTGGCCGGTGTCCTCTACCTTCCGCTTGCCACGTCGTCGGCGTCGGACAAGTTCGGCGAGCTCGGGCTCATCTTCACCGCCATCACCTGGATGTTCATCCAGTCCGGTGTCGTGGTCGCGGCCGCGGTGATCGTCAAGGCGCTGGCCGTCGACGAGGGCGTCGTCGGCAGGCTGCTGCGCGGTCCCGTCCCCGAGGTCGTCGCTCCCGTCCCCGAGGTCATGACGCCCGTCACCGGAACCGAGACCCTTCCCGAGGCCGACCGCGCGGGCTAGCGTTTGGGTCATGACCGACGTTCGTCCGCGGTTCGCTCCCGGTGCCGCGGTCACCGAGGCCCAGCGACTGCTCGATCACGGCGCACCCGAGGAGGCCGCGGTCCTGCTGGCGGGAATGACCGCGTCGATCCCCGAGGACGAACTCGAGCTGTGGCAGGGCCTGACGCTTCTCGTCGAGGGGCTCACCCAGGTGACCCGGCACGACCCGGCCGCCGCCTCGTCCCTGCGTCGCGGCGCGGACCTGCTCGGCGCCCACGAATCCGCCGCGCCACACGCCCTGGACGTCACCGGCCTGGTCGGGTGGGCGGAGCACCTGCGCGCCGAACTCGGCGAGCGGTCCGCCCCCACCTATCCGGCACAGCCCCCGATCCCCCGGCTCCGCCTCCCCTGACCCCCAAGACACGAGTTCCCCAATGTCACATTGGCTCACCTGAAGTGAGCCAATGTGACATTGGGGAACGTCGGGAGCGGGTGACCGGCGGTCAGCCGACGAGCAGCTCCGCGATCTGGATGGTGTTGAGTGCGGCGCCCTTGCGCAGGTTGTCGCCGCACACGAACAGCGCAAGGCCGCGGCCGCCGGGGACACCCGGGTCCTGGCGGATGCGACCGACGAGGGAGGGGTCGTTGCCTGCGGCGGCCAGCGGGGTCGGGACCTCGACCAGCTCGACGCCGGGGGCGTCGGCGAGCAGTTCCTTCGCACGCTCGACCGAGAGCGGATTGCCGAACTCGGCGTTGATGGACAGCGAGTGCCCGGTGAACACCGGCACGCGCACGCAGGTGCCGCTGACCAGCAGGTCCGGGATGCCCAGGATCTTGCGGGACTCGTTGCGCAGCTTCTGGTCCTCGTCGGTCTCGCCGCTGCCGTCCTCGACCAACGCGCCGGCCAGCGGGATGACGTCGAACGCGATCGGCGCGACGTACTTGTTCGGCGCCGGGAACTCCACCGCAGCGCCGTCGTGGACGAGCTGCTCGGCGTCGTCGACGACCGCGCGCACCTGGGAGGCGAGCTCCTCGACACCGGCGAGGCCGCTACCGGAGACCGCCTGGTAGCTGGAGACGATCAACCGCTGCAGACCGGCCTCGTCGTGCAGCACCTTGAGCACCGGCATCGCGGCCATCGTGGTGCAGTTCGGGTTGGCGATGATGCCCTTCGGCGGGTTCTTCGCCTCCTCCGGGTTCACCTCGCTGACCACGAGGGGAACCTCGGGGTCCTTGCGCCATGCGGACGAGTTGTCGATGACGGTGGCGCCTGCGGCGGCGAACCGCGGGGCCTGCGCACGCGAGAGGGTGGCACCGGCCGAGAACAGCGCGATGTCGATGCCCTTGAGGTCCTCGTCCGACACGGCGGCGGCGTCCTCGACGACGATGTCCTCGCCACGGAACGGCAGGGTGGTTCCGGCCGAACGGGCGGATGCGAAGAACCGCACCTTGTCGGCGGGGAAGTTGCGCTCCTCGAGCAGGGTGCGCATGACGGCGCCGACCTGTCCGGTTGCGCCGACGACTGCGATGGTCAGACCCATGGGGTTACCGTCCCGTTCCCGCGTGGACGACGGCCTCTTCGTCGCCGCCCAGATCGAATGCCTTGTGGATCGCGCGCACCGCATTGTCGAGATCGGCGTCGTCGACGAGCACCGAGATCCGGATCTCCGAGGTGGAGATCAGGTCGATGTTGATGCCGGCCTCGGCCAGTGCCTCACAGAAGGTGGCGGTGACGCCCGGGTGGCTCTTCATGCCGGCGCCGACGAGGGACACCTTGCCGATGCTCTCGTTGGAGAGGACCTCGGAGAACCCGATCTCGCCCTGCAGCGCGGTCAGTTTCTCCACCGCGGCGGGCAGATCGGTCTGCGGCAGCGTGAAGGTGATGTCGGTCTTGCCCGTCTCCACCTTCGAGATGTTCTGCAGGACCATGTCGATGTTGATCTCGGCATCGGCGACGGCGCGGAAGACCTTGGCCGCGTATCCGGGCACGTCGGGCAGGCCGACGACGGTGACCTTGGCCTCGGAGCGGTCGTGCGCGACGCCGGTGAGGATGGCTTCTTCCACGGGAATGTCCTCCATCGATCCGGACACCATGGTGCCGGGCTTGGTGGTGTACGAGGAACGGACGTGCACGGGCACGTTGTAGCGGCGGGCGTACTCGACGCAGCGCAGCATCAGGACCTTCGCCCCGCACGCCGCCATCTCGAGCATCTCCTCGAAGGAGACGGTGTCGAGGCGCTGGGCGTCGGACACGATCCGCGGGTCGGCGGTGTAGATGCCGTCGACGTCGGTGTAGATCTCGCAGACGTCGGCCTTCAGGGCCGCGGCCAGCGCGACAGCGGTGGTGTCGGACCCGCCGCGACCGAGGGTGGTGACGTCCTTGCTGTCCTGGCTGACGCCCTGGAAACCGGCGACCAGCACGATCGAGCCGCGGTCGAGGGCATCCCGGACCCGGCCGGGGGTGACGTCGATGATCTTGGCGTTCCCGTGCGCGCCGGTGGTGATGACGCCGGCCTGCGAGCCGGTGAACGACCGTGCTTCCTCGCCGAGGCCGTGGATGGCCATCGCGACGAGGGAGTTGGAAATCCGCTCACCGGAGGTCAGCAGCATGTCCATTTCACGTGCCGGTGGCGTGTCACACACTTGCTGCGCGAGGTCCAGCAGCTCGTCGGTGGTGTCACCCATCGCCGAGACCACGACGACGACGTCGTTGCCCGCGCGTTTGGTCTCCACGATCCGTTCGGCGACACGTCGGATGCGCTCGGCGGATGCCACCGAGGATCCGCCGTACTTCTGCACGACGAGCGCCACGCCAATCAACCTCCGGGGTCTGGGGTCTGTCTGGTTACAAGTCCGATCGTCAAGCTTACCGACGGCGACCGCGCCGCTCTCATCCAGCCGGGCTGTCCGGGCCCGCGAGGCTGCGGTGGCCGTTCACCGCTGCCACCATGAGCGAATGAGCATTCCCCGACGGCTGCGCGTGCAGCAGGTCCAGGAGCGGGCCTCGGTCTCCCCGCTCGAGTTGTTCTTCGACCTCGTCTTCGTGTTCGCGCTGACCCGGGTCACCGATCTGATGGCCGACGACCCGACCGGCACCAACCTGCTGCGCGGGATGCTGGTCATCGCGGTCCTGTGGTGGTGCTGGGTGGGGTACTCCTGGTTGTGGAATCTGGTCCGCGCAGACGAGGGCGTGGCCCGGGTGGTGCTGTTCGCCGCGATGGGCGCGATGTTCATCGTGGCCCTCACCATCCCCGAGGCGTTCCACGATCTGCCCGGCGGGCTCAGCGGTCCGGTGGTGTTCGCGCTCGGGTACTTCGTGGTGCGGCTCCTGCACCTGCTGATGTTCTTCGTCATCAGCAGGGACGACCCCCAGCTACGCAGGCAGGTCCTGCGTTTCGTGCCCAGCATGGCGATCGGGACCGCCTGCCTGCTGATCGCGTCCCAGCTGACCGGTCCCGCCCAGACGGCGATGTGGTTCCTCGCCCTCGCCGGCGACTACCTCGGCACGCTGGTCGGCGGGGCGGGGTGGCGGCTGCGGTCGGTGAGCCACTTCGCCGAACGCCACGGGCTGATCGTCATCATCGCGCTGGGCGAATCGATCACCTCGATCGGCATCGGGGTGGCGGCGCTGCCGATCTCGTGGGCGATCATCGTCGCGACGCTGCTCGGTCTCGCGGTGGCGGCCCTGATGTGGTGGACGTATTTCGACGTCACGTCGCTCGCGGTCGAGCACGCCTTCGAGTCCGCGGCGGGCACCCGGCTGATCAAGATCGCCCAGCACTGTTACACCTACGCGCACATGCCGATGGTGGCCGGGATCGTGCTGATGTCGCTCGGGCTGAAGAAGGTGCTCTCGTACGTCGCGGACGGCAACCACCACCGCCTCACCGACCCGCTGTACGGCTGGCCGCTGGTGGCGCTGCTCGGCGGCGCCGCGCTGTACCTGCTGGCGCTGGTCTACTTCAAGGCGTACCCGACCGGCTCCATCACCTACCCCCGGGTGGTGACGGCCGCCGTGCTGGTCGCGCTGATCCCCGTGCTCTGGCACACCCCGGCGCTCGTGACGCTGTCGGTGCTCACCGCGGCACTGGCGACGATGATCGGATTCGAGACGTGGCGCTACGCCGAGCCACGCGACGAGGTCCGGCACCGGCACTGAACCGTGTCGGTCCCGTCCGACACACTGGGCGGGTGAGAGTGGTGCTGGCGCCGGGCCCGGAGCGAGTGGTCACGGTCCGCACCGACGAGGGCGGCGCCGTGATCGGCTCCCCCACGTCTTTCCCGGACGCGGCCGCCGCGGTGCGGGCACTCGAACCCGAATGCCCGCGGTGGGTCTGGCCCGACACCGGCGCGGTGTACCCGGCGGTGCTGCGGGCCGGGCTGCGGGTGGAACGCTGCCACGACCTCGCCCTCACCGACGCGCTGCTGCGCACCCGGGCCGGCCATCCACCTGCGGCCACGGCGCCGCCGGCGGACGAGCGTCCGGGACTGTTCGACACCACCCCCGCGGCGGATCCGGCCGCGCTCGTCGCCGAGCACGCCGAACAGGTGCGGGCGATCGGACCGGATCCCCGCCTGCGTCTGCTCGTCGCCGCCGAGTCGGCAGGCGCCCTCGCCGCGGCGGAGATGGGGCACACCGGGATGCCCTTCTCGGCGGCCGCACACCACCGCATGCTCGAATCCGCCCTCGGCCCCCGGGTGCCGGCGGACGTTCTGCCGCACCGACTTCGGGATCTGGCCGGTGAAGTGAGCGCCGCCTTCGGCCGACCGGTGAATCCCGCGTCGCAGCCGGAGGTGGTGGCCGCGTTCGCCCGGGACGGGATCGAACTGACCTCGACGCGGGCGTGGCTGCTGCGCGACGTGGACCATCCCGCCGTCGATCCCCTGCTCCGCTACCGCGATCTCGCCAAGCTGCACTCCGCGAACGGGTGGACCTGGCTCGACACCTGGGTGCGCGGCGACCGGTTCCGGCCGGTGTACGTGCCCGGCGGCGTGGTGTCCGGCCGCTGGGCCAGCCGCGGCGGTGGCGCACTCCAGATCCCGAAACCGGTGCGCGCCGGCGTGATCGCCGATCCCGGCCACACCTTCGTCATCGCGGACGCCGGTCAGCTCGAACCCCGCATCCTGGCCGCGATGTCGCGCGATCCGCTGATGGTCGCGGCCGCCGGCGCCGACGACCTGTACGCCCCGGTCGCCGCCGAGGTGTTCGGCGGCGACCGCGCAAAGGCGAAGGTCGCGATCCTCGGCGTGCTCTACGGCGCCACCGCCGGCGAGGCGCGGTACCTGCTCACGTTGCTGCGCAAACGTTTTCCCGTCGCCGTACGGTACGTCGAGGACGCCGCGCGGGCCGGCGAACGGGGCGAGGTCGTACGCTCCTGGCTGGGGCGGGCCTGCCCGCCACCGGACGACCGCTGGTGGTCGCACGGGGACGCACACGCGCGCGGGCGGTTCACCCGCAACTTCGTCGTCCAGGCCACCGCCGCCGAGTGGGCACTGTGCCTGCTCGCCGAACTGCGCCGCCGCCTCGCCGGCGATGACACCGGCCGCCTCGCCGACGGTGGCGGCGACCTCGTGTTCTTCCAGCACGACGAGGTGGTCGTGCACTGCCGCGACCCACACGCGGCCACCCGGCACGTCCTCGACGCGACCGCGGCCGCGACCCGACTGCTGTTCGGCGACACCGAGGTTCGCTTCCCGATGGATCTCGCCGTCCGCGACTGCTACGCGGACCCGGACGCCTCCGGACACGAGTCGGACGCCCCACCCGCCGAACACCGAAAGTGATGTCCGGCTGGGTGATTCACTACTCGACGCCCTCCGGGGCCGACTCGCGGGACGTCTCGAGGACGGTGGAGACGGGCGTCTCGTTCCGCGTGAGATCGAGGACCGGGCAGTGCGCGTCCACCGCTTCCTGCAGCTCCCGGTAGCGTTCGTCGGTCTCCGGCCCGGTCACCGTGACGACGACGCGGATCTCACCGAATCCGGCGCGGACCGCGTCGTCGAAGCCGAAGAAGCCGCGCACGTCGAGGTCACCCTCGGCCCGTGCGGAGATGTCGTCGACCCGGATGCCGAGCTTCTCCGCCCAGAACCGGTAGGTGACGATCTGGCACGACAACAGCGACGCCAGGTGGTATTCGACCGGATTCGGCGCCGCGCCGGCGCCGCCGAGGGCCGGGGGCTCGTCGACCTCGATCGAGTACTTGCCGAGACCGATGGTGCTGGCCACGGCGTCGTGGGCCTGCGCCGACGCACGGAAGACCGCGTGGGCCTTGCCGGTGTCGCGGGCGACCGCATCCGCGGTGGCGGTGATGATCGAAGACAGGTGTGAGACAGATGTAGCGGTCATGTGCCGGAAGCTCTTTCGTTTCGGGGCGTACGGGCATTGTCGAGATCCCGGCGGGGAAACCCTCGCCGGGGCAGGCCGATCAGGACTGCGGACACCCGGACGTGCACACGAGCGCGAAATCGACATGACGACGCCGCGTGAGCGGCGAGTCGATCCCGGCGAAAGAGGTCACGTCGCAGACTCTAGCCCGACGACTCACCCGCCGCGACCCGGCCCCCGGAGCCGGGCGAGGCCGACCCGGGACGAAGTCACCTCGCGGCGGCCCCGCGCCGGATCGCCCGGGGCGTCGAGCCCGTGATGTCGCGGACGGCGCGACCGAACTGGGTCGGCCCGACGAATCCACTGCGGACGGCGACCTGGCCGATGGTCAGGTGCGCGTGCGCGGGGTCGGTCAGCAGATGCAGCCCCCGGCCGACGCGGCGCAGGCGGATCAGCTCGTACACCGAGTGCTGCTCCGACTCGAACAACCGGTGCAGGTAGCGGGGACTGACGTTCATCGCCGCCGCCACCTTCGCGATGGTCAGGGTCGGGTCCGCGTAGTTGTTCTCGACGAACTCCACTGCGCGAGCACGATTTCGGGAGACCGCCGACTCGGCGTCGGGGCAGCGCCCCTGTGCCCGTCGGATCACCGCCAGGCACAGGTCCACCACGGCGTGCTCGACGAGCGCCACGTCCGCGGAATCGTCTGTGCACAGGTCGATCTCGCTGAACTGCTCGAGCACCGCGCCGAGCAGCACGGTGAGCGGCTCCGCCGGCATCACCACCCCGGCGAGCGAGCGCACGTCGACGGACCGCGCCGCCAGCGTCGCGTGGGGAAGGTAGGCGGACACGTAGTCACCGCGCCCGGAGAACATGACCTCGAACGGTGCGGCGAAGTCGACGAAAGCCGCCTCCCCCGTGCGCAGCCGGCAGCGGGTCCGCCGCTGCTCGACCGTCGCTCCGCCGGAGCGGGCGACCACCACGGACAGGTAGTCACCGTGCGCGTCGCCCAGCCGGTCCTGCGACCGGACCACCGAAACCGCGGAGGTCCGTAGCCGATTCACCCGCACCGATCCGACATCCACGGCGCGCATCATCGCCCGGAACCGGTGGGGACGCTCCGCGGCGACGTCCACCCCCACCGACAGCGAGTCGATTCCGTCCGGTCCGCTCAACCGCACCCCACCGCGCCACCGCTGCGTCAACGACACCGATGGCGGCAACGACCTGCCGTGCATGCTCACCCCAGCCACCCGACGCCTCGAACAACCGTGACGGCCAGCACCCTACGCGGGAAAGGCCGGGCGCGAAACGCTTTCGGTCATCACGCGGAAGCCGCGAAACCGGCCCCGCCCGTGACCAGTCCACGCAGCGCGGTCGACAGTCCCCGCACGTCGGTGAACCGGTCCGCGCTCGGAAGCGTGCCCGGAAACGCCAGGTACAGCTCGCCGCGGGCCCCGATCCGCAGCCGCCCGGGCTGTTCCAGGTCGAGCACCCCACCCGACCGGTGCACCACCCGCATGGTCTCGGTCAACGGCCGGGCCGCCCTCGCCGCGTCGGACCGCGACGGCAGCACCGAGGCGGCGGTGGCGAGCGAACAACTCTGCCGCCAGTCTGCGACCACGACACCGCCGAACGCGGTGCCGACCATGTCGACGATCCGGGCCAGCGCGGGCGAGTTCACCCCACACATCCACACGGTGCGCGCGAACACCTCGTCGATGTCGAGCTCGTCACGCGACGTGCAGGTCACGACCGTCAGGCCGACGTCCCGATCGGTCACCACATCCCGGCCGTGCCAGAACTCCACGGTCGAGGAGCCGCCGCAGCAGTGCAGCAACCGGTAGCGGCCCGCGCCGAAGGTGCTGCCGGGGACGTGACCCGCAGCGGATCGGCTCGCGGGCGGGTGGGTGGCAGCAGGCGGGCGAGCCACCACAGCGGATAGCCATTCGGTGTCAGCGTGCATGCACCGACGTCCAGCCGCTCGACCGTGTGTCAACGCAGAGCATCCGTGAATCCTCACACAGCGTCACCACGACGCAACCCCCACGCGGACGGGCCCGGGGCGGGCGTTCGGGCGGCGCCGTGACTCGACGTGGGACTCCGGCGCAGGTGACACCCACCGACATCGCCGACGGGGCGAGCGAGTACCTCGGGCATCGGCACGAATCATCGGATCTCCGTGCGCGAATTGTCCGGTGTCGCATTTCGGCGGCGGGATCACCCGGCCAGCGCATCGTCCACCGTCCGGAACACGGCCAGGTCCCCGCCGTCCTGCTCGACGCCACGCAGGACGTCGCGCACCTGTCCGATGTCGTGTGCGATGCGCAGGTCGATCCCCTTGTGCTGCAGTGCCGTCTGCAGCTGCCCGAGCATCTCCGACGCGGTGACGTCGATGTAGGGCATCGTCTCGGCGTCCAGCACCACCACCCGGGTTCGCTCCGTGCACAGCGCCTCGACCCGCTCCTTGACGTGGTCGGCGTTGGCGAACGACAGCCCGCCCTCGACCCGCACCACAACGGCGTCGTCCCGCACGTCGGCGTCCGGGTGCCGGTCGGTGTCCACCCACAGGGTCTTCGCCTGTCCCAGGATCGCGACGTTGGGACGCGCCGACCGGTACAGCAGCAGCAACATCGACACCGAGATGCCGATGACCAGGCCGGGCAGGGTGTCGAACAGCAGCACACCGAGCATGGCGGCGATCGCGGCGGCGAAGTCGGGTCGCGCGGCGAAGCCGTAGATGCTTCCGAGCCGGTGCGTCCAGACCCGGTACAGCCTGCGCAGCGACGCGAAGTCGACCAGGTCGATCACCGCGGCGATGACGACGGCGGCCAGCGTCGCCTCCGGCAACTGCTCGAACAGGCCGGTCAGGAACAGCAGGGTGATCACCGTCATCGCGGCCACGACCAGACCGCTCACCTGGGACTTCGCGCCCGCTCCCCCGTTGACCGCGGTCTTGGACAGGCTGCCGTTCACCACCATGCCCGACGCCAGCCCCGCACCGAGATTCGCGGCGCCGAGGCCGTACAACTCGCGGTTCGCGTCCACCTCGTACCCCGCCTTGGCCGCATAGGTTTTCGCCGCGCCGAGCCCCTCCGCGAAACCGATCAACAGCACCCCGACCGCGGGGCCGGCGAGGCCGAGGTAGTCGTCGAAGCCGAGCCCGTTCGGCAGGCCCACCGACGGGAGCCCGGACTCGATGGTCCCGACGATGTCGACACCCTTGTCGTCGAGACCGAACAGCTGCACGGCGGCGATTCCGAGCAGCACCGCCACCAGCGAGCCCGGCACCAGGGGCAACCACCGACGCAGCACGAGCACCACGGCCAGGCCGAGCAGGCCGACGATCAGGGTCCGCCACTGGGTGTCGCCGAGGTGGGTGACCACCCCCCACGCCTGCTCGAAGAAGTTGCCGTCCGCCTTCTCCACGCCGAACAGCTTGGGCACCTGGCCGATGATGATCGTCAGCGCCAGACCGACGATGAATCCCTTGAGCACGGGTTCCGAGATGAACGAGGCGATGAAGCCGAGCCGCATCAACCCGGCGAGCAGCCCGGCCAGGCCGGTCATGATCGCCAGACAGGTGGTGAGCGCCAGGTACCTGCCGTCGTCGCCCCCGGCGATCGGTGCCACCATCGCCGCCGACAGCGCGGCGGTCGCGGACATCGGGCCGACGATCAAGTGCCGGGAGCTGCCGGCTGCCGCGTACAGCACCAGCGACGGGATCGCCGCGTACAGGCCGACAACCGGCGTCACGCCCGCGATGGTCGCGTAGGCCAGGCCCTCCGGGACGAGGACCGCCCACACCGTCAGACCGGCGATGACGTCCGGCCGCAACCATCGCCGGTCGTAGCCCTGCAGAGTTGCGAACAGCCACCACCGCCGGTCCGGTGTCGTCGTCACCGCAGGATCCACCTCGCGCCGCATCGCATCACCCGTTCACGAAGAGTGCCGCCGATGCCCATGCTGGCCGGTGGCGGACCGGGCGGCTTCACCTGCGAAGGGTGAGGCGCCGGCGGATCACCCTGCTCGCTGCGCGGCGAGCAGGTCCTCGAACGGAATCGGGTCGTCGTAGGGGTCCGCCTTCCGGACGCGAGCGCGCCCCGTCACCGCGCCGGCCAGTTCGCCTGCGGCGCGGTCGATCCGGTCGGCCAGCCCCCGATCCACACCCTCGCCACCGGACCGGTCCACGCCGGCGGTGCCGGCCCAGTCCTCCGACGCGGCGAACACCGCGCTCGGTACCACCGCCGCCCGCAGGTACGCGAACATCGGCCGCACCGCGTGCTCGAGCGCCAGTGAGTGCCGGGCCGTGCCGCCGGTCGCGGCGATCAGCGTCGGCATCCCGTCCAGGGAACCCACCTCGAGGACGTCGAAGAACGACTTGAACAGTCCGCTGTAGGAGGCGTTGAAGATCGGCGTCACCACGATCAGGGCGTCGGCCCCGGTGACGGTGTCGATCACCTCGCGCAGCGCGGCCGACGGGAACCCGGTGAGCATGTTGTTCATCAGGTCGTGGGCGTGGTCGCGCAGCTCCACGGTCCGAATCTCGGTGTCCGGCCCCAGGTCCAGCGCGGTGGCCGCGGCGAGACGGTCGGCGAGCATCCGGGTGGACGACGGCTGGCCCAGGCCCGCGGAGACCACCGCGACGGTGCGGGCGGTCATCGCGTCACCTGCGGCACGTCGCCTGCGACCGCCGCCCGGACCAGCGACTCGTGGGTCGGCGCGTCCGGCACGTGCGCGGGCCGCTTGGCGTCGAGTTCGCGGCGCAGCACGGGCACGACCTCCTCGCCGAGCAGGTCCAGTTGCTCGAGCACGGTCTTGAGCGGCAGGCCGGCATGGTCCATGAGGAACAGCTGGCGCTGGTAGTCGCCGAACGACTCCCGGAACGTGAGCGTCCGGTCGATGACCTCCTGCGGGCTGCCGACGGTGAGCGGGGTCTGCTCGGTGAACTCCTCGAGCGACGGGCCGTGCCCGTAGACCGGGGCGTTGTCGAAGTACGGGCGGAACTCACGGACCGCGTCCTGAGAGTTCTTGCGCATGAACACCTGCCCGCCGAGCCCGACGATCGCCTGGTCCGCGGACCCGTGCCCGTAGTGCTCGTAGCGACGGCGGTACAGGTCGATCAGGCGCTGGAAGTGGTCGGTGGGCCAGAAGATGTGATTCGCGAAGAAGCCGTCACCGTAGTACGCGGCCTGCTCGGCGATCTCGGGGCTGCGGATCGACCCGTGCCACACGAACGGCGGGGTGCCGTCGAGCGGACGCGGGGTGGAGGTGAAGCCCTGCAGCGGGGTGCGGAACTTGCCCTGCCAGTTCACCACGTCCTCGCGCCAGAGCTTGTGCAGCAGCGCGTAGTTCTCGATGGCGAGGGGGATGCCCTGCCGGATGTCCTGCCCGAACCACGGGTACACCGGGCCGGTGTTGCCGCGGCCGAGCATCAGGTCGACGCGGCCGTCGGCGAGGTGCTGCAGCATCGCGAAGTCCTCCGCGATCTTCACCGGGTCGTTGGTGGTGATCAGCGTCGTCGACGTGGACAGCACGATCTTCTCGGTGCGTGCCGCGATGTAGCCGAGCATGGTCGTCGGCGACGAGGGTACGAACGGCGGGTTGTGGTGCTCGCCGGTTGCGAAGACGTCGAGGCCCACCTCCTCGGCCTTCTGCGCGATCGCGACCATCGCCTTGATCCGTTCGCCCTCGGTCGGGGTGCGACCGGTGGTCGGGTCGGTCGTGACGTCGCCGACCGTGAAGATGCCGAACTGCATTCCCGCCTCCTCGTGCGCCTCCGGCACCTGTGCGCCCTTCGGTGGTCGGAGCCACCAGAAGGGCGCACAGGCACGAAGTGCCTAGTGGTTCAACTTTCAATCAGATGAACCACGGCTCACCGCGAGGCATTCCCGGCGCGCGGACTCAGCGGGTGAAGGCACCCTCGAGCCGGTTGCGTGACCCGGGGTGCACCAGCCGGGCGGTACTGACCAGCCCGTGCTCGGACCAGGTGCGCCGCCGGATCAGCAGGCACGGTTCACCGCGCTCGATCTGCAGCATCCGGCACTCCTCCGGGCTCGCGAGCACCGCCTCGACGACGTGCTCGCCCCGCACCAGCGGCGCCACCCGGGTCAGGTAGTCGTTCGGAGTCGTCACGGTGAAATCCTGCGCGAGGTAGTCGGGCGCCTCGGCGGGGTTCACGAAGCGGTCCTCGACCTGGATCGGGGTGTCGTCCTCGTAGTGCACGAGGACGGAGTGGAACACCTTGCGGCCGACCGACTCGCGCAGGAAGGCGGAGGCGTGATCGGTCTCCTCCTCCCGCATCAGCACCACCTCGGTCCGGTGCCGGTGGCCACGCTGCTGGATCTCGTCCGCGATGTTCTTCACCTCGAACAGCGGCGAGGCCGTCTTGGTGCTCGCCACGAACGTCCCGACGCCCATCATCCGGACGATCAGCCCGTCCCCGGTGAGCTCGCGCAGCGCCCGGTTGATGGTCATCCGGGACAACCCGAGAGCGTGGACGAACTGGTTCTCGGACGGCAGCTGGTCGCCCTCGGCCCAACGCCCGGACCGGATCTGCGCGGTCACCAGATTCTTGACCCGCTCGTAGGCGGGCACCGACTCCCCGCCGGCCTCCCGGAACAGCGCAGCGAGTTCGGTGTCCGCATCGACCATCGCCATCGGCTGTATCCGCTCCTCGAAAAGACCACCACCGGCCCGTCCGTGGCTCATGAAGTCTACCGACCGGCTCACCCCACGACCGCACGCAACTGACCGGCGGCGACGGACAGCGCCGCCAGGTCCCACTCGCCCGAATCCTCGATCTCCGCCAACCCGATCCGGGCCCGGCGGATCCGGGCGGCGTTCCGATGCTCCCAGTCGTCGAGCATCGCGTCGGGGGTGTCGCCCGGCGCGGCCTGCCCGAGTATGCCGAGGGTCATCGCCCGTACCGTGCCGTACAGCTCGTCCCGCAGCGACAACCGCGCCAGCGCGTTCCACCGCCCCTCCCGCGGCAACGCGGAGACCCGGTTCAACAGCGGCACCAGACCGACCCGTTCCTCCACCCGGAAGTAGAGCTCGCCCGCGACGGCGAGGTCGGTGGCGGCCAGTTCGGCGATCTCGACGACGTCGAGCAGCCCGAACCGGTCGAGCAGGAACTCGACCGCGCGGACCAGGTCGTCGGGGGCACCGCGCTCGGCGACCGCCCGCGTCCGATCACGGAGGTTGTCGCGATCGGCGCCGACCAGCCAGTCGTCGAGCATGTCGGAGGCACGCGAGATCCGATCCCGGAATCGGGCGATCTCGGCGCCGACGGCAAGCGGTTGCGGACGCCGGGTCAGCAGCCACCGCGACGCCCGCTCGAGCAGCCGCCGGGTCACCAGGATCAGCTCGTCGGCGACCTGCGTCGACACCGGTGCCGCGGCGATCCGCGCCCACAGTTCGGGTAGGCCGAAGACCTCGGCGACGACCGTGAACGCCCGCACCACGTCCTCCGGACCGGCGCCGACCTCCTCGCCCAATCGGAACACGTGCGTCAGGCCGCCGCGGTCGACGACGGTGTTCGTCAACGCGGTGGCGACGATCTCCCGCCGCAGCGGGTGCCGGGCGATGTCGTCCGCGTGCGCCTCCCGCAGCCGCTGGGGGAAGTAGGCCTGCAACGTCGGCAGGAACACGTCCTGGTCGACGAGGTCGCCGCCGAGCAATGTCGCCTTCAGGTCCAGCTTCACGTGCGCCATCAGCGTCGCCAGTTCCGGCGAGTACAGACCTCGGCCGGCCCGGGCACGGGCCGCGATCTCCGCCCCGTCGGGCAGCACCTCGAGTTCCCGGTCGAGCGCGCCGGACGCCTCGAGCGCGGCGATCTGACGCGCGTGCACGCCGAGCATCTCGGCCGCGTCGGCACGCGCGGTCCCGACGAGCTCGTTCTGGGAGACGTTGTCCGCCAGCACCAGGGCCGCGACGTCGTCGGTCATCTCCACGAGCAAGCGATTGCGTGCGGCCGCGTCCAGCCGTCCCGACCCGACAAGTCCGTCGAGCAACACCTTGATGTTGACCTCGCGGTCGGAGCAGTCCACACCGGCCGAGTTGTCGAGGGCGTCGGTACCGATCCGGCCGCCGCCCCGCGCGACCTCGATGCGTCCGGCCTGGGTCAGCCCGAGGTTGCCGCCCTCCCCGACCACCCGGGCCCGCAACTCGAACCCGTCCACCCGCACCGCGTCGTTCGACTTGTCTCCGACGTCGAGATGGGATTCGTCGGCGCCCTTGACGTAGGTCCCGATCCCGCCGTTCCACAGCAGATCGACCGGGGCGCGCAGGATCGCGCGGATCAGCTCCGGTGGGGTCAACGCGGTGACACCGGCGTCGAGGCCGATGGCCCGCGCCGCGGGCGCGGAGATCGGCACCGACTTCGCGGACCGTTCCCACACGCCGCCGCCGACGCTGATCAGTGTGCGGTCGTAGTCCGCCCACGACGACCGCGGCAATCCGAACAGCCGCTCCCGCTCCGCGAACGACCGGGCGGCATCGGGATCGGGGTCCAGGAAGACGTGCCGGTAGTCGAACGCCGCCACCAGCCGCAGATGCCGGCTGAGCAGCATGCCGTTGCCGAACACGTCGCCGCTCATGTCCCCGATCCCGGCAGCGGTGATCTCCTCGGTCGCCACGTCGACGCCGAGTTCGCGGAAGTGCCGCGTCACGGACTCCCATGCGCCGCGGGCGGTGATGCCCATCGCCTTGTGGTCGTAGCCCACCGAGCCGCCCGAGGCGAATGCGTCCCCGAGCCAGAAGTCGTACTCGGCGGCAACGGAGTTCGCGATGTCCGAGAATGTCGCGGTGCCCTTGTCGGCCGCGACCACCAGATAGGTGTCGTCGCCGTCCCGGCGCACCACCTCGGGCGCGGGACGCACCTCACCGGTGGTCCGGTCGACGTTGTCGGTCAGGTCGAGAAGTCCGCGAATGAAGGTGCGGTACCCGTTGATTCCGGCCGCCCGCAGCGCGTCCCGGTCCTTCTCCGCGTCCCCAGTGGGGACGGGTGGGCGGCGCAGCACGAAGCCACCCTTCGCCCCGACCGGCACGATCACCGCGTTCTTGACGGCCTGCGCCTTGACCAGTCCGAGAACCTCGGTGCGGAAGTCCTCCCGCCGGTCCGACCAGCGCAGCCCGCCGCGGGCCACCGCGCCGAACCGCAGATGCACTCCGGCGACGGCCGGGGAGTACACGAAGATCTCGTGTCGGGGCCGGGGCTCGGGCAGTTCGTCGATCGCCCGCGAGTCGAACTTCAGCGCCAGGCAGTCACGCCGGATGGCAGTGAAGCGGTTGGTGCGCACCGTGTTCCGGATCAGACCGAGCAGGGCGCGCAGCACCCGGTCGGCGTCGAGACCGAGAACCGCCTCGATCAGTTCCGCGGCCGACTCCGCGGCGGCGGCCCCGCCGTCCGACGCGGCGGCATGCGGATCGAATCGTGCGGTGAAGCATTCGATCAGCGCCCGGGCGATGTGCGGGTGGGCGCACAGCACGTCGGCGACGTGTGCGCTCCCGTAGGCGAAGCCGGCCTGCCGGAGGAATTCGACATAGGCCCGCAGCACCCCGACGGCGCGCCAGTCCAGTCCGGCACGGGCCACCAACTCTCCCAGCCGGTCCGGCTCCGAATCGCCCCGCCACAGTGCGGTGAACGCGTCGGCGAACAGACCCTCGAACCCGTCGCCGTCCGGGGCGATCGGGTACCGCACGGTGAACTCGTAGATCCAGCAGGGCGATCCGGAGGGAGCGCGCAGCGGGTACGGGCGCTCGTCGAGCACCTCCACCCCGAGGCTCTGCAGCAGCGGCATCAGATCACCGAGCGAGGCGGGCCGTCCCGCCACGTAGAGCGAGAGCCGGTGTGTGCCCGGCCCTTCGGGCGACCGCACCAGCCGCACGGCGACGTCCCCGGCGGCCAGCTCCTCGACGATCGCCAGGTCACGTCGCGCCCGGTCCGCGCCGAAGTCCTGCTTGTAGTTCTCCGGCAGTGCGGACGCGAACGCCGCGAGCGCCGGACGCCGGCCGGTCTCGACGTCGGCGAGCAGTCGTTCGTCCCAGCCCTGGCAGGCGGCGGTGATCCGATCGCCGAGACGGCGGGCCACGTCCTCGGACACGGTGACCGTGTCGGGCACCGTCATCGTCAGGTGGACGGTGGCGAGCGGCGCCGACGAGATCCGGCTGGTGGACTCGAGATTCGTCGCCTCCAGCCCGTCGACCAGGATCCGGGCCGCGGCCCTCCGCACCGCGGTGCCGAACCGGTCGCGGGGGACGAACAACAGCGCGGACAGGTTCCGGCGGCCGGGGGTGCGGCGCAGGACCAGGTGCATCCGCTCGTTCGCGTCGAAGGCGGTGAGGTCGGCGAGCGCGGCGGCCAGCGGCTCCGGGTCGGCGGCCAGCAGTTCCGTCAGCGGCAGCGTCTGCGCCAGGGCAAGCACGGCCTGTCCGGTGAAGGAACCGACGTGGTGCCCGGACGCCGCGAGCAGCTCACGCACCCGGTCCCCGACCAGAGGGATGTGCCGCACGTCCGGGTGCACGGCGGCGAACGTCCCGACGAGCAGATGCAGATGGCCGTCGAGGCGGGCACGGATCGCGACCATCCCGTCGTCACCCCCGAGCCCCGCCGGTGCCGGCACCGGCGTGATCGCGAACACGGAGGCATCGAGTTCGCGCAGTTCGGCCGCGAGCCCCCGGTCGCGGAGCAGGCCGAACGCGGCCTCGCCCACTCCACCGTCCGTGGCACCGTCCGCGCCGAGCAGCCGGAACACACCGGGCCTGCACCAGGCGAGGAAGTCCGCGGCGCGGTGCTCGCCGGCCGCCCGCAGGCGCCCGACCAACTCGACCCTGACCCGTTCCAGCTCGCCGGAATCGGCGCGCACCAGGCGAACCCGGGCCAGCGCCCGCTCGATCCGGAGGCCGAGCTCGGCGGCGTCGATCGTCCCCGGCGGCAGCGCGACGTGAATCCACGACTCGGTCGCGGCGTCGTCGACCCGCTCGTCGGACGGCGGCACCGGCACCGGTCCGGAGACGGCGTCCGAGCCGTAATGCAGGCGCAGCACCGGGTGCAGCACGAACTCTGGCGTCACCGCGGCGTCGTCCAGCACGCCGAGCACGGCCTCGAGGAGATACGGCATGTCGGTGCCGACGATCTGCACGGCGGGACCGGGGCCGGTCTCGCCTGCGGAGATGGTGCGCACCAGGCTGTCGCGGTCGCCGCGGTCGCGGGCCAGGGCCAGATGGCGGTCCAGGATCCGGTCGCGGCGGCCCGGGTCGACGAGGGCACGGGCGTCGGAGAAGTAGGCGGCGGCGAGGACGTCGGTGGCCTCGCCGATGGGGGTCGGGACTTTCTGGGACGAAACGGTGGTCATCGCGGAACCTTCCGGCGGGAGCCACGCTGCTCCCGGCCTGTGGGGGGCGGTCCATTCCGGCGGGTCGAGGGTGTGGGGTCGGGCGGCGCTGCCGGGACGCCTCTTGACAGGAGGTTGTATAGACAGGAATATACAAGTCATAGTTGCAGAGCGTGAGCCAGCGCACAACCACCCTGCGGCACGGATTCTCCAGCGACAACGGCGTCGCCCCGAACCGAACCACCAGGGCTCGCGAGCTCACCCTTGACGTCAAGGAGTACCGATGGACATCACCTCCCCCGGCCACGAGGCCCGCCCGGTCAGCGCTCCGCGCGGCTCCGAGCTGAACACCCTCGGGTGGCAGCAGGAGGGCGCGCTGCGCATGCTCATGAACAACCTCGACCCCGAGGTCGCCGAGCACCCCGACAACCTGGTCGTCTACGGCGGCACCGGTCGCGCCGCCCGCAGCTGGGCCGCGTTCGACGCCATGGTCGCCACCCTCAAGACGCTCAAGAGCGACGAGACCATGCTGGTGCAGTCCGGCAAGCCGGTCGGCGTCTTCCGCACGAACGAGTGGGCGCCGCGCGTGCTGCTCGCGAACTCCAACCTCGTCGGCGACTGGGCCAACTGGGAGCAGTTCCGCAAGCTCGAGGCCGAGGGCCTGATGATGTACGGCCAGATGACCGCCGGGTCCTGGATCTACATCGGCACCCAGGGCATCCTCCAGGGCACCTACGAGACCTTCGGCGCCATCGCCCGCAAGCGTTTCGACGGCACCCTGGCCGGCACCATCACCCTGACCGCGGGCATGGGCGGCATGGGCGGCGCGCAGCCGCTGGCCGTCACCATGAACGAGGGCGTCGCGATCTGCGTCGACTGCGACGTCACCCGCATCGACCGCCGGATCGCCCACAAGTACCTCGACACCAAGGCCGACAGCATCGAGCACGCCCTGCAGCTGGCGACCGAGGCCCGCGACGCCCGCAAGCCGCTGTCCATCGGCCTGGTCGGCAACGCCGCCGAGATCTTCCCGGCCCTGCTGGCGATGGATGCCCCGATCGACATCGTCACCGACCAGACGTCGGCGCACGATCCGCTGTCCTACCTGCCGATCGGCGTCGACATCGCCGACATGAAGGAACTGGCCGCGAAGGATCCGGAGAAGTTCACCGAGGATTCCCGCAAGGCGATGGCCGCGCACGTCGAGGCCATGGTCGGCTTCATGGACAAGGGCGCCGAGGTCTTCGACTACGGCAACTCCATCCGCGACGAGGCCCGCAAGGCCGGCTACGACCGCGCCTTCGAGTTCCCCGGCTTCGTCCCGGCCTACATCCGCCCGCTCTTCGAGGAGGGCCTCGGCCCGTTCCGCTGGGCCGCGCTGTCGGGCGACCCCAAGGACATCGCCGCGACCGACAAGGCGATCCTCGAGCTGTTCCCGGAGAACGAGCACCTCAAGCGCTGGATCGAGATGGCAGGCGAGAAGGTCGCCTTCGAGGGCCTGCCCGCCCGCATCTGCTGGCTCGGCTACGGCGAGCGCCACAAGGCCGGCCTGAAGTTCAACGAGATGGTCGCCAGCGGCGAGCTGTCCGCGCCGATCGCCATCGGCCGTGACCACCTCGACTCGGGCTCCGTCGCCTCCCCGTACCGCGAGACCGAGTCCATGAAGGACGGCTCCGACGCGATCGCCGACTGGCCGCTGCTCAACGCCCTCGTCAACACCGCGTCCGGCGCATCCTGGGTCTCGATCCACCACGGTGGTGGCGTCGGCATGGGCCGCTCGATCCACGCCGGTCAGGTGTGCATCGCCGACGGCACCGAGCTGGCCGCGAAGAAGATCGAGGCCGTGCTGACGAACGACCCCGGCATGGGCGTCATCCGCCACGCGGACGCCGGCTACGACCACGCCATCGAGACCGCCCGTGAGCGGGGCGTGCGCATCCCGATGCAGGAAAACGCCTGAGCCACGGCGTGATCGACGCCGGGTCCGCTCGGCGTGACAACCGAATATCGCAGTCTCCTCGCGCACGGCGCGCGTGAGGCCGGTCTCCGGTCCCCCACCCCACCGGAGACCTCCCCGCCGAGCGGCGGTACGCAGTCATCCCCCTGCGTGCCGCCGCTCGGTTTGTTCTGCGCGGAGCGCCTCGGGGGCACCCCTGGACAAATCTCCGGTTCTCCGCCATAGTCACTTCATGCCATCTAGTGGCAATCGAATTTCACTAGATGAAATTTCTCAGAGATCATCCCGGCCGGCCGCCCCGCCGCCGACCCGCCCCCAGGAGTTCCCGTGACCGCTCAGACCCTCGACACCGACCTCGACCTGTCCGAATTCCGCAGCACCGTCCGCGCCTTCGCGAACGCGGAGATCCTGCCGGGAGCGGCCGAGCGTGACGAGACCAAAGCGTTCCCCGCCGACCTGATCCGCCGCCTCGGCGAGCAGGACCTGATGGGCATCTCCGTCCCCGAGGAGTTCGGCGGCCTCGGCCTGTCGACCCGCGCCCAGCTCGTCGCGATCGAGGAGGTCTCCCGCGCGGACGCCGCCCTTGCCTCGATCTACACCGCGCACTACCTGGGCCTCGAGCCGATCCTGGTCGGCGGCTCCGACGAGCAGAAGCGGCACTGGCTGCCCAAGCTCTCCTCCGGCGAGCTGCTTGCGGGCTTCGCGCTCACCGAGCCCGACGCCGGCTCCGACATCGGCTCGATGCGCACCGTCGCCCGCCGCGAGGACGACGGCTGGCACCTGTCCGGCTCGAAGACCTTCATCTCCAACGCCCGCGAGGCCGACGTCGTGGTGCTGTTCGCCAAGACCGACCCGGCCGCCGGGTTCAGGGGCATCTCCGCGTTCATCGTCCCCAAGGGCACGCCCGGCATCACCTACAGCGAGCCGCAGGACAAGATGGGCATCCGCTCGGCTCCCACGTACACCGTCTACCTCGACGACGTGGTGCTGCCGCACGACGCGGTGATCGGCACCGAGGGCCGCGGCGGCAACATCGCGCTCACCGCCCTCAACCGCGCCCGCATCGACGTCGCCGCGATGGCCAACGGAATCGCACTGCGCGCTTGGGAACTCGGCCGCGAGTACTCCTCCGAGCGCAAGCAGTTCGGGCAGCCGATCGCCGACTTCCAGGCGATCCAGCTGCTGCTCGGCGAGTGCGACGCCAAGCTGGTCTCGTCCCGCACGACCGCCGACTGGGCCTCCGACGTCAAGGACGCCGGCGGCGACCTGCGCCGCGCCGCGTCGATCTCGAAGTACGTCGCCACCGAGGCATGCTTCTCGATCGTCGACAACGTCGTCCAGATCCACGGCGGTGCCGGCTTCATGCGCGAGTCGGAAATCGAGCGCCTCTACCGCGACTGCCGCATCCTGCGGATCTTCGAGGGCACCTCGCAGATCCAGCTGCTGACCATCGCGGGCAACGCCCCGTCGATCCGGTCCACCGAGTACTGAGAACCCGAGTACCGAGAACCACTGGGAGACAAGATCATGACCGCTCTTCCCCCGCTCGACGGCATCCGCGTCGTCGACCTGTCCCGGGTGCTCGCCGGACCGTACTGCACGGCCCTGCTCGCCGACGCCGGCGCCGACGTGATCAAGATCGAGTCCAAGGCCGGCGAGGACTCCCGCCACCTCGGACCGTTCCGCGACGGCGAGAGCATCTACTTCAACGTGCTCAACCGCGGCAAGCGGTCCGTCGCGCTGGACCTGAAGGATCCGGCGGATCGGGAGGCGTTGCTGCAGTTGATCGAGGGCGCCGACGTCGTCGTCGAGAACTTCCGTCCCGGCGTCACCACCCGGCTCGGCATCGACTACGAGGCGGCCCGGGCCCGCAACCCGCGCATCGTCTACGCGTCGATCTCCGGTTTCGGCCAGGAGGGCCCGATGTCCGGCGCCGCCGCCTACGACCTCGTCGTGCAGGCGCTGTCCGGAATCATGAGCATCACCGGCACGGAGGAGTCGGGCCCGACCCGGCTCGGCGAGTCGTTCGGCGACCTGGTCGCCGGCCTGTTCGCGGCGTGGGGCATCAGCACCGCGCTGCTGGCGGCCCGCACCACCGGACAGGGCCAGCACCTGGACGTCGCCATGTTCGACAGCATGCTCGCGATGCTGCCGACCGCGCACAGCCAGCTGCAGGCCACCGGCGTCACCCCGGCCCGGGTCGGCAACCGGCACCCGGTCTCGACGCCGTTCGACACCTACCGCGCCGACGACGGCCTGTTCGTCCTCGCGGTCGCCAGCCAGGGCGGCTTCGAGAAGCTGGCCCGGCTGATCGGCCGCGAGGAACTGCTGAGCGACCCGCGGTTCACCGACGACACCACCCGCACCGAGAACGAGCCGGCGCTGCGCAAGGAGATCGAGGCGTGGGCGACCGGACGCACGGTCGCCGAGATCACCGCGATCCTCGGTGAGGCCGGGCTGGCGAGCTCCGAGGTGTGGACGGTCGAGCAGGCCCTCGGATCCGATCAGGCCCGCCACCGCGGCGTCGTGGAGACCGTCGAGCACCCCACCGCAGGCGCGATCTCGTACGTCCGTCAGCCGGTGGTGTTCGGCGACAGCACCCGGCCGCCGGCACGCCGCAGCCCGCTGCTCGACGAACACCACGACGAGGTGCTGTCCCGGCTCGACTAGATTCGGCCCGGGCCCGTCAACCACCGGCCCTGAAAAAATCCTCGGCACTGGGAGTGAACCGCAGATGGCCCCCGGCGACGTGACTCGCAGCGCGAGTCGGACCTTCGAGCTGCTCGGCGCGATCACCGAGCGGGGTGGGCTGACGCTCGCCGACGCCGCGAAGGCCACGGACCTCGCACCCAGCACGGCGCTGCGACTGATCCGCAGCCTCGAGCAGACCGAGTTCGTGGTGCGCGGCGAGGACAACGTGTACCGGCCGGGTCCGCGGCTGCTGCAGATCGGGGCGCGGGCGCTCGCCGACAACCAGCTGCTGCTGCGGGCCCGGGCGGCCATGACCGAGATCGCGGAGACAACCCGGGAGTCGACGTACCTGTCGGCTCCCGGGCCCCGCGGGACCGCCCTGTACCTGGGGCAGGTCGAGGGGACGCATGCCATCCGGCACATGGGCTGGGTCGGGCAGACGGTGCCGTTGGTCGGAACCGCGGTCGGCGCCGCACTGCTCGGCGAGGTCGGCGCCGACGGATACGCCATCGCCCACGACACCATCGAGGACCACTCCACCGGGGTCGCGGCACCGATCTACGACGCGATCGGCCGGATCGTCGGGGCATTGAGCGTGGTCGGCCCGACATACCGCCTCGACGACGCCACGTGCGCCCGGCACGGCCAGGTCCTGGTCGCGCGCTGCGCCGAGCTGTCGGCGCAGTTGGGCCGCACAGAGGAGTTCTGACGGCCGACTCGGCCTGCACCGAGGCCGCGGGCGGCCGACTTGGTGACGCTGTCTCGTATTCGAGACAATGGCGGCGTCACCGGTGAGGAACGAAAGAGGGCGGTACATGTCGAGCAGTCGCGTGAAGTCCGCCGAGCGTGTGCTCGACGTGCTCGACCTGCTGGCCCGGCGCGGGGCGCCGATGGCGGCGACGGAAATCGCGGCCGAACTCGATCTGCCGAAGAGCACCACCCACCACCTGCTCAACGTCATGCGGGACCGCCGGTTCGTCTCCTACTGGCCGGACCAGCGCGCCTGGACACTCGGGGTGTCCGCGTTCGAGGTGGGCGCGTCGTACATGCGGTCCGGGCCGCTGCACCGGGAGGGACAGCGGTACCTGGTCGCGCTCACCCAGGCCGTGGACGAGACGTCCCACCTGGCGGTGCTGCAGGGCACCGACTCCATCTACCTGGACAAGCGCGAGCCGCTCAAGCCGGGAGTGCGCCTGGTGACCGAGATCGGCACCCGCCTGCCTGCGCACCTGACCGCGGTCGGGCGGGCCGTGCTGGCCCGGCTCGATCCCGAGCAGCTGAGCGCGCTCTACGACGGCTACTCGTGGCCGACCCGGACCGGAGCCGGACCGACCTCCCTCACCGAACTAAGGACGGTGCTGCGCGCCGACCGCGAACGCGGGTACTCGGTCGAACGCGATTCCACTACCTCCGGGGTGACCTGCGTGGCGGGCCCGGTCGTGACGTTCGAGGGCCGTCCGGTCGCCGCGCTGGGTGTCGCCTACCTGACCGGCTCCCGCACCGAGGCCGAAGCCGAGCAGATCGCCGAGCGGGTGGTCGCGACCGCCGCCGACTTCTCCGCCAGCCTGGGCGACCGCATGCTCGATCCCGATCTGCGCACCGAACACGCCGGCTGAACTACGCCGCTCGACCACGGACACTCTTGCTTTAGTCTCGTATTCGAGACTAAAGTCTCGTATTGTAGACATCGCGACGTCGTCGCCTCTCCTCCGAACTCTGGAGCCTTCGTGACCCCCACCAATCCCACCGCCCCCGTCATCGAGGTCGGTATCGGCCCCGTCTCGATCCAGGACGTCGTCGACGTCGCCCGCCACGGCCACGGCGTCCACCTGAGCGCGGAGTCGCTCATCGAGATGGCGGCCTCCCGCGCCCACATCGAGGCACTCGCCGCCAGCCCCGTCCCGGTGTACGGGGTCTCGACGGGATTCGGCGCCCTCGCCACCCGGCACATCGCGCCGAACCTGCGAACCCAGTTGCAGCGCAGCCTGATCCGCTCACACGCCGCCGGTTCCGGCCCGGAGGTGGAACGGGAGGTGGTGCGGGCACTGATGCTGCTGCGGCTGTCCACCCTCGCGACCGGCCGCACCGGCGTCCGGCCGGCGGTCGCCCAGGTCTACGCGGACCTGCTGACGGCCGGGATCACCCCGGTGGTCCACGAATACGGCAGCCTCGGCTGCTCCGGCGACCTCGCCCCGCTCGCCCACGTCGCGCTCGCGGTGACCGGCGAGGGCACCGTCCGGACCGCGGACGGCCGGCTGCTTCCGGCGGCCGACGCCCTCGCCGAACACGGGATCGAGCCGGTCGTCCTCGCCGAGAAGGAGGGACTGGCGCTGATCAACGGGACCGACGGCATGCTCGGCCAGCTGGCGCTGGCGATCACCGACCTCGACCACCTCCTCAAACTGGCGGACGTGGCCGCGGCGATGAGCGTCGAGGGCCTGCTCGGCACCGACCGCGTGTTCGCCGCCGACCTGCAGGCCCTGCGTCCGCACCCCGGCCAGGCTGCCGCCGCGGCGAACATGGCCCGACTGCTCGCCGGCTCCCCGATCGTGGCCAGCCACGCCGGACCCGAGGACACCCGGGTGCAGGACGCCTACTCGCTGCGCTGCGCCCCGCAGGTCGCAGGCGCCGCCCGCGACACCGTCGAGCACGCCCGCACCGTCGCACTGCGCGAACTGGCCTCCGCGATCGACAACCCGGTCGTCGCCCTGGACGGCCGGGTCGAGTCCAACGGCAACTTCCACGGCGCCCCCGTGGCCTACGTCCTCGACTTCCTCGCCATCGCCGCGGCCGACGTCGCGAGCATCAGCGAACGGCGCACCGACCGCTTCCTCGACGTCGCCCGCAGCCACGGGCTGCCCCCGTTCCTCGCCGACGACCCCGGCGTCGACAGCGGCCTGATGATCGCCCAGTACACGCAGGCCGCGATCGTCTCCGAACTCAAGCGGCTCGCCGCCCCGGCGAGCGTCGACTCGATCCCGTCCTCCGCGATGCAGGAGGACCACGTGTCGATGGGCTGGTCGGCCGCCCGCAAGCTGCGCCGCTCGATCGACGGCCTGACCCGGGTGCTGTCCGTCGAAATCCTCGCCGCCGCACGCGGAATCGATCTTCGCGCCCCGCTGCAGCCCGGAGCCGGCACCGGCGCCGTGCTGCACGCGCTGCGGACCGCCGTCCCCGGCCCCGGCACCGACCGCCACCTGTCACCGGAGATCGAACGGGCCGTCGAACTCGCCGCCTCCGGCGCGCTCGTCGCCGCCGCCGAGGACGCCGTCGGGGAACTGCGGTGACCGTCCCCACCCTCCGCACGGCGCAGATGCCCACCCCGCGCCCCGCGATCGAGGCGCTGCCCCGGTACTCCCGGGCCAACGGCTCCGCGACGATCCGGTGGCGGGCGTCGAGCAACGAGTCGCCGATCGCGCCCGCTCCCGCTGTCGTGGAGGCGATCACCCGCGCCGGCGCGAACGGCCACCGCTATCCGTCGCTGTTCGGCGACGACCTGGTGGCCGCGCTGGCGGCGCGACTGGCGGTCCCGACCGAGGCGCTGCACGTCGGCGCGGGCTCGCTTGCGCTGCTGCAGCAGGTGCTCACCGCCTTCACCGGGCCGGGCACCGAGGTGGTGCACGCGTGGCGCAGCTACGAGGCGTACCCGATCCTGGTCGGGATCGCAGGCGCCACCGCGGTTCCGGTGCCACTCGACACCGACCACCGGCACGACGTGGACGCGATGATCGCCGCGCTGACCCCGCGTACCCGCGCGGTGCTGGTGTGCAACCCCAACAATCCGACCGGGACCGAACTGTCCGGGGCCGAGCTGCGGAGACTGCTCGACGCGGTTCCCCGCCACGTGCTGGTGTTGCTCGACGAGGCCTATCGGGAGTTCGCCACCGGGAACGACGACACCGACGGGGTCGCGCTGCTGCCCGACCATCCGAATCTCGTTGTACTGCGCACCTTCTCCAAGGCATACGGTCTCGCCGGACTGCGGGCGGGCTACCTGATCGGCGACCCCGAACTCGTCGCGCACCTGCATGCGGCGGCGCCGCCGTTCGGCCTCGGCGCGGTCGCGGAGGCGGCGGCGTGTGCGGCACTGACCGATCCCGACCACACCGAGCGGGTCGTGGCGACCGCGCGGGCGGGCCGCGAGCACCTGCGCGCCGGGCTCGCCGCCCGCGGCCTCGAGACCCCGCGGAGCGGCGCGAACTTCGTCTGGATACCGTTGGGCGACGGAGCCGCCGCGTTCGAAGCCGCGTGCGTCGCACAGGGCGTGTCCGTTCGCGCCTTTCCCGGCGAGGGGGTCCGGGTCACCGTCGGTGAACGCGCCGCGGAGGACGCGGTCCTGGCCGCCGCCGACACCCTGACCGCCCCGTGAACCACCAAGGAGCACCGATGCCCCTCGACGCCCTCGCCCGCGAGCTGCGGTCGAGCCGCCTGATCACCGACCCCGACGTGGCCGACGCCTACCGACGCGACGAGGCGCACCTGGCGGAGCCGGGTACGCCGCTGGCCGTCCTGCTCGCGGACTGCACCGAGGACGTGGTGTCGGCTATGAAATGGGCCACCGCACATCGGGTTCCGGTGGTTCCGCGCGGCGCGGGCAGCGGCCTGTCCGGTGGCGCGACCGCGGTCGACGGCTGCCTGGTCGTCAGCACCGCGCCGATGCGGGCGATCACCGAACTGAACCCCGCGGACCAGTTGGCCGTGGTGCAGGCCGGCGTGGTCAACGCCGACCTCGACCGCGCGGCAGCCGAGTACGGGCTGATGTACGCGCCCGACCCGAGCAGCCACGAGATCTGCACGATCGGCGGAAACGTCGCCACCAACGCGGGCGGGCTGCGGTGCGTCAAGTACGGCGTCACCCGCGACTCGGTGCTCGGCCTCGAGGTGGTGCTGGCCGACGGGCGGGTGCTGCGCACCGGGCGCCGCACCGTCAAGGGCGTGGCGGGCTACGACCTGACCGGGTTGATGGTCGGATCCGAGGGCACGCTGGGCATCGTGACCGGTGCGACGGTCCGACTGCGGCCGCGACCGTCCCGGCCACCGGTCACGGTGGCGGGCAGCTTCGGCTCGCTGACGGCCGCCGCCGACGCGGTCGCGGCGATCGTCCGGGCCGGGATCGGGCCGAGCCTGCTCGAACTCATCGACCGCGCGACCCTGCGCGCCATCGACGACTGGCGCAACATCGGCCTCGAGGACGACACGGAGGCGATGCTCATCGCACAGGCCGACGGTCCCGACGCCGAGGCCGCGGCGTCGGCGATGGAGCGCGAGTTCACCAGCGCCGGAGCCGATTTCGTCGCCGTCTCCCAGGACCCGGCGGAGTCCGCACAGCTGCTGGAGGTGCGGCGCCTTGCCTATCCCGCGTCCGAGCGACTGGGGCAGTGCCTGGTCGAGGACGTGGGCGTGCCACGCTCACAGCTGGCGGAGATGCTGGCGAGCATCGAGCGGATCGCGTCCGAGCACGGCGTGACGGTGATGACCGTCGCGCACGCGGGCGACGGCAACACCCACCCGACCTTCGTCTTCGACCGGCGCCCCGACGGGTCGGTACCGGACGAGGTGTGGGCGGCGGCCGACGCGGTGTTCCGCCGCGCGCTGGAGCTGGGCGGCACCCTCACCGGCGAGCACGGGGTCGGTACCCTCAAGAGACGGTGGCTGGCCCTCGAGGTCGGCGAAGACGGTATGGCGATCCATCAGGCGGTGAAGGCGGCATTCGACCCGCTGGGCATCATGAATCCGGGCAAGGGCTTCTGAGTTCGCTCGAACCGAGCGGGCCTCCCCCTGTTGACAGACCTGTCTATACAGGCATATACATTCCCCGTCGCCAAGTGATTCACCGCACAAGCGAGAAGAAGGTGGGCATCACCCCGTAGTCGACACCGCCGGCCGGCGGAGTCACCCCAGAAAGACAGGCCTATGACGCACGACGGATCCTCCTCCGAGATCCTCCTCACCCCCGAACGCCGCACCATCGACGTCGTCCCCGACGACGAACGGCACGGCACCCCCCGGAGCCAGTTCACGCTGTGGTTCGGCGCGAACATGCAGATCACCGCCGTCGTCGACGGCGCACTGGCCGTCGTCTTCGGCGCCGACGCACTGTGGGCCATCATCGGCCTGCTGATCGGCAACGTGTTCGGCGGCGCCGTGATGGCGCTGCACTCCGCCCAGGGCCCCCGCATGGGTCTGCCGCAGATGATCTCCAGCCGCGCCCAGTTCGGCGTCAAGGGCGCCGTCGTGCCGCTGGTCCTGGTCATCCTGATGTACCTCGGATTCGCCGCCACCGGCACCGTCCTCGCCGGTCAGGCCGTCAACAAGGTCCTCGGCATCGACAACCAGGCCGTCGGCATCGTGATCTTCGGCCTGCTCACCGCGTTCGTCGCGGTCACCGGCTACAAGCTGATCCACGCGGTCGGCCGGGTCGCCACCGTCGTCGGCGTCATCGGCTTCACCTACCTCGCGATCCGCCTGTTCATCGAATACGACGTCGCCGCGTTCGTCGGCATCAAGGGCTTCGACATCGTGACGTTCCTGCTCGCGATCTCGCTCGGCGCAGGCTGGCAGCTCACGTTCGGCCCGTACGTCGCGGACTACTCCCGGTACCTGCCCCGCGGAACCAAGGAGAGCACGACGTTCTGGTCCACCTTCCTCGGCAGCGTCGTCGGTTCGCAGTGGTCGATGACCTTCGGTGCCCTCACCGCCGCCGTCGCGGGTGACGCGTTCCTCGGCAACCAGGTCGGCTTCATGGGTGAGCTCGCGGGACCCGCGGTCATCGCGTTCCTGATCTACCTGGTCATCGTCGTCGGCAAGCTCACCGTCAACGTCCTGAACGCGTACGGCGGCTTCATGTCGATCCTGACCACCGTCACCGCGTTCGACGGCCGCTCGCAGATCTCCACCAAGGCCCGCTCCGCGTACATCCTCGGGTTCACGATCGTCTCGATGCTGATCGCGATCATGGCCAGCGCCGACTTCCTGGACAACTTCAAGAACTTCGTCCTGGTGCTGCTGATGGTGTTCACCCCGTGGAGCGCGATCAACCTGATCGACTACTACCTGATCTCGAAGGAACGCATCGACATCCCGGCGCTGTACGACGCGAACGGCCGCTACGGCGCCTGGAACGTCCCGGCCCTGGTCGTCTACTTCGTCGGCGTGATCGCGCAGATCCCGTTCCTCGCGCAGAAGATGTACACCGGCCCGATCACCGACATGCTCGGCGGCGCGGACATCTCCTGGATCGTCGGCATCGTGTTCACCGCCGCGATCTACTACCCCGTCGCCAAGCGGACCGCCAACCCGCCGGCGGAGATGATCTACCCGGCCCACACCAACATGGTCGACTCCCGGGTCTGATCCGACCCACCACCACCCCGCCTCGTTCGAGAAGGAGACACCGTGTCCACCCGGACCACCGCACTGACCAACATCGGCACCCTCGTCACCAACGACCCCACCCTCGGTGACGGGATGCTCGGAGTGCGCCGGGACGCCGCGGTCGTCTTCGAGGACGGGGTGGTGGCCTGGGTCGGTGACTCCGCGGACGCCCCGGCCGCCGACACCGGGTACGACCTCGGCGGCCGGGCCGTGCTGCCCGGATTCGTCGAGAGCCACTCCCACCTGGTGTTCGCCGGTGAGCGGGCCGAGGAGTTCGCGGCCCGCATGTCCGGCGAGAAGTACGCCGCCGGCGGCATCCGCACCACCATCGAGGCCACCCGGGCCGCGACCGACGAGCAGCTCGCCGCGAACGTGCGGCGCCTGCTCGACGAGTCGCGGCGCTCGGGCAGCACCACCGTCGAGATCAAGAGCGGCTACGGCCAGAGCACCCGGGACGAGCTGCGCAGCGTGCAGGTCGCGGGCCGGTTCACCGACGAGGTCACGCTGCTGGCCGCGCACGTCCCGCCGCCCGAGTACGCGGGCCGCGGCGACGAGTACGTGACGATGGCTGTCGACGAGATGATCCCGGCGTGCGCCCCGTACGCGAAGTGGATCGACGTGTTCTGCGAGCGCGGCGCGTTCACCCTCGAGCAGTCACGCGCCGTCCTCACCGCCGGTGTCGCGCACGGCCTGATCCCCCGCGTGCACGGCAACCAGCTCGGCGAGGGCCCCGGCGTCCAGCTGGCCGTCGAGATGGGCGCGGCCTCGGTGGACCACGTCACCTACGTCACCGGCGCCGACATCGACGCGCTCGCGGGCAGCGACACCGTCGCGACCTTGCTCCCCGGCGCGGATTTCTCCACCCGCAACCAGTACCCCGGCGCCCGCGCGCTGATCGACGCCGGCGTCACCGTGGCGCTCGGCGCCGACTGCAACCCCGGCACCTGCTACACCACCAGCCTGCCGTTCTGCATCGCCATCGCGGTCCGCGACATGCACATGACCCCCGCCGAGGCGGTGTGGGCGGCCACCGCGGGCGGCGCGAAGGCGCTGCGCCGCGAGGACGTCGGCAGCCTGCGGATCGGCGCCCGCGCCGACGCGATCGCGCTCGACGCCCCGTCCTACCTGCACCTCGCCTACCGGCCGGGAGTTCCGCTGGTCCGCGAGGTGTTCGCCGGCGGCGAGCTCGTCACCGCCTAGACCGCACGCGCACCCGCCGGAGGACCAGTCATGACCGATCAGCTCCCCACCACCCTCGAGATCGAGGTCGACATCGCCCCCGTGCCCTGGACCGGGCGCACCGACGGCACCACCGATGAGCACCTGCGGTGGCATCAGGCCATCGCCCCCTACGTCGCCGAGCCGGGCTCCGGAGCGGTGCTGATCGGGTTCGCCAGCGACGAGGGTGTGCGCCGCAACAAGGGCCGCCGCGGCGCCGCCGCCGGTCCCGACGCACTGCGCGCCGCGCTCGGTTCGATGGCGCTGGCCGCCCCGCTTCCGCTGGCGGATGCGGGCACCGTAGCGGTCACCGGGGAGGATCTCGAGGGCGGGCAGGCCGCGCTCGGCCGCGCCGTCACCGCCGGCCTCGACGCCGGGCGACTGCCGGTGGTCCTCGGCGGCGGTCACGAGGTCGCGTTCGGCACCTACCTGGGTGTCGCGTCCGCGCAGCTGCGGCGGGACCGGCCGCGCCTCGGCGTCCTGAACCTGGACGCCCACTTCGACCTGCGTGGCGACCCCGTGCCCAGTTCCGGGACCCCGTTCCGGCAGATGGCCGAGGCCGAGCAGGCCGCGGGCATCGGCTTCCGCTACGACGTGCTCGGCATCAGCCAGCCGAGCAACACCACCGCCCTGTTCGACACGGCCGAGCGGTTCGGGGTTCGCCACCTCCTCGACGAACGCTGCGGACCGGCCGACCGCGACGAGGTGGACGCGTTCGTCGACGACTTCCTCGGCGACGTCGACATCGTGTACCTGACGATCGACCTGGACGTCCTGCCTGCGGCCGTCGCGCCCGGCGTCAGCGCCCCCGCCGCGTACGGCGTGCCGATCGAGACGATCCAGCGGGTCTGCGACCGGGTGGCCGCGAGCGGCAAGCTGGCCGTCGTCGACGTCGCCGAACTCAACCCCGGCCTGGACGTGGACAACCACACCGCCAAGACCGCGGCGCGGCTGATCCACCGCATCGTCACCGGGCACGTCCCGGTGGCCTGATCCGAGCGATCAGCCCCGCGGCTTGAGCCGGGTGTTCGGCAGGATCGGCGCCGGGATCGTCTGTCGCCACTGCGCCGGGAACGGGCCGAACCGGCTCGTGTCGGGATCGGACTGGTCGTCTCGTTCGCGCTGCCAGTCCTCCCGGTAGCCGGCGATCTCGTCGTGACTGCGGCCGACGAAGTTCCACCACATCACGATCTGCTCGCCGAACGGTTCTCCACCGAGCAGCAGGATCCGCACCGGCCCCTCGGCCGACGCGACCAGGTCGAGGCCCGCCGGCCCGGCGGGCAGGTACACCAACTGTCCGATCGTCGCATCGACTCCCGCGACCGTCACCGACCCGGTGTCGACCATGACCCCATGCTCGAACGACGGGTCCAGCTCGACGCGCAGCGACTGCCCTGCCTGCAACGTCAGCTCGGCGCCGAGCAGCGGCGTGAAGGTCCGCACCGGTGACGTGTGCCCGAACAGGCTGCCGAGGAACACCACCGCCTGCGCGCCCTCGACGTCGAGCACCGGAGGCGCGTAATGCTCGAAAGCCGGTGCGGTGAAACGATGTTCGTCCGGCAGCGCCACCCACAGCTGAACGCCGTGCAGGAAGGCGGTGTCCGGCGTGGAGAACTCCGAGTGCGCAATCCCCGAACCCGCGGTCATCAGGTTCACCTCCCGCGGCCGCACGATCGCGTGCGCGCCGGTGGTGTCCCGGTGCTCGATCTCGCCGCTGAACACCCACGACACCGTCTGCAGCCCGGTGTGCGGGTGCCCCGCGACCTTCATGCCGCCGCTGTGCCGTACGTCGTCGGGACCGTAGTGGTCGAGGAAGCACCACGCGCCGATCAGGGTCTGGCCTCGTTGCGGCAGTGACCGGCGCACCGTCATCGCCCGCGGACCGCCGAGGGGGACCTCGCGATAGTCGAGCAGGCGCGGCGCGTGCCCATCGCAGGTCTCGCACACGACCTCGGTGGGTGCGGGGTCGAGGTTGCTCATCGGATCGGTGATCCTCTCGGTCGAGAATGACATTCAGCGTCGAGCGTAACGCCCGGGGCAAACACACCACGAAAACGAAACTGCGCCATAGTTGATTCATGACCGACGATTCGACCTCGCCCACACCGTCCCCCGCCGTACGCGACGCAGGCGACCGCTACGAGATCACCGTCGGCGACGAACTCGCCGGCCTCACCCAGTACCTCGACCACGGTCAACAGCGGATCTTCTTCCACACCGAGGTGGACGAACGCTTCGCGGGACAGGGTCTGGCCGCGATCCTCGTCCACGACGCCCTCGCCGCCACCGTCGCGAGCGGCCGACGCATCGTGCCGATCTGCCCGTACGTGGCGAAGTACCTGCAACGCCACCACGACTTCGACGCTCATGTCGATCCGGTGACAGAGGAGGCGATCGCCGCGGTCCGGGCCCAGTGACCGCCCCTGGCCCCGGCCACATCGACGGGGCACCTTCCTCGTAACCATCTCGTGTCCGTTTCGTGGTAAGTCCGACGCGCGAAAACAGCCCCCTCGTAATACGATTCGAAATCGCTGGTCCCCGCGGGGTTCCCCGCGGGGCAATGCCGGTGCGCAAGCCCCGGCGCGATACCCGCGAGGAACGAGGCCAGAGATGTCCGTCGCGAACTGCACCACCCGTCGGGCGCGGGTACCCGCCTACGGGCGAGCGGTGATCCGCCGCCACCGGCTGCACGAGGCCCTTTCCGCCACCATGTCGCCACCCGAGGGGACGCCGAGTTCCGTCGCCCTGCTCAGCGCACCCGTGGGGTCGGGCAAGACGATGCTGCTGGCCGACTGGGTGACCGAAACCGCTGCGGGACAAGACGCCCCGACGACCGCGTGGCTCACCGTCCAGGAGTCGGACAACGAGCGAGAACCGCTGGCGCCGGTGCTCACCGCACTGCGTGCCACCGCCGACGCCGAGGTCCTCGACGCACTGTCCGACCTTCCGGCCGCCGACAGTGACGAGTATCCGGCCGTCGTCGCGGAATCACTCGGAACCCTGAGCAGACCGATCCTGCTGATCCTCGACGACGTACACCTACTGCACGCCCCGACCGCTCTCGAAGCGCTCGGGGCGTTTCTGCGCTGGGCGCCACCGACGGTCCGGACGGTGCTCGCCGCCCGGTACGAGCCACCGCTGGCACTGCATCGGATGCGACTGGACGGGCGTGTCCGCGACTTCCCTCCACAGGAGCTCGCATTCACCGAGGAGGAGGCCGCGCAGCTGTTCTCCGACCACCCCGTCACCCTCGACACGGACGACCTGCACGCAGTGTGGGAGCAGACGCAGGGGTGGGCGGTCGGGCTCCGGCTCGCCGCGATCGTCCTGGGCCGCTCCGCCGACCCGACCGCGGTGATCGCGGACTTCGGCGGGGACAACCAGGTGGTCGCGGACTACCTCGTCGGCGAGGTCCTCGATCACCTCGATCCGGCGGAACGCGCCTTCGTCGTGGAGTCGTCGATTCCCGACAGCTTCACCGTCGAACTCGCCGAAGCCCTCACCGGCAACCCGAACGCCCGCGGCATCCTCGACACCCTGGAGCGGGAGAACTTCCCCCTCGAACGGGTGGCGGGCCGGCCCGGCTGGTACCGATTCCGCCCGCTCCTGCGCGATTACCTGCGCGCGGAAGTGAGCCGGCTCGGGCGGAGCGCGGTTGCCGATCTGGAGAACGTCGCGTCGCGATGGTTCGCCGAGTCCGGCGCCGACGCGCGGGCCCTCGAGCACGCGCAGCACGCCGGCGACATCCGGGCCCTGCGGTCCCTGCTCGCCGGTCGCGGCCTCGGGGCGGTCCTCCGTGGCCACGGGGCGAAGGTGATCGAGGTCCTCGACCACGCGCCACCGTCAGTGCGATCGGGCCGCACCGCCCGCCTCGTTCGCGCCGCCGCGGAGATCGCCCGCGGCAACGAAGCGGCCGCGGCGTCCGTCCTGGGAGCGGCCGGCTCGACCACGACCACCGAGACGCCGCACTCGCGTCTGCTCGAACACACCCTGCGTCTACAGCTCGCGCTGCGGACCGGCGGTGTCGAGGACGCCCTCGACCGGCTTCACGACGACGACGCCGGCGCCTCCGGCAAACCCGAACTCGACGCTTTCGTCCTGCTCTCCGAGGGCGCCGCCGAGCTGTGCCTCGACCAGCTCGATCGCGCCGGGCAGCACCTGGAGGCCGCGGCGGCGACCGCGCGATCCGCGGACCTGCCCGCGCTCGAGGTCGAGGCGTTGACCTGGCTCGCGGCGGAGGCGGCCTTCCGCTGCGAACTCGGCACGATGGACCGGCACGCCTCGGCGGCAATCGGCCTCGGCCGAAGCCGTGACCTGGCGGGCGGCACCCATGTCCGGCTCGCGGAGTTGATGCGCGACTGGGGCCGCTACCTGAGGATGGACCCGCCGGCGGCACCGGACGACGCCGAACATCAGACCCTCACCGAGTGCCCGGACGACGCCATCACCGATGCCGCGGCCTGTGTTCGGGAATTGCTCCGACGGTCGGACACGACAGGGAGGCGGCCGTCGGGCGTGGCGATCCACGCGCACCTCGAGTCGGCGGCGCGGCACCCGCTGCCGCCGGGCACGGTCGCGCTGTTGGCCCCGGTGGTCCACCGCATCCTGCTCGACGAAGGACAGGAACCACACCTCGGGCAGTTGTCCGCACACACCGCGCGCGTCCTCGGGCGCGGCGGCGAGCTCGCGCTGATCGTGGCGATGACCGCGGCCCACCGGGGGCGGGTGGACGCCGCGAGCACGGAACTGGAGCCGGTGTTGTCGGGCGAGCTGAGCTGCACGGCACCCGTCACATTGATCCACGCCTGGCTGCTGGACGCATCGATCGCCGACCGTCGGCACGACGACCTCCGGGCCCGGGCCGCGGTCACCGAGGCATTGCGTCTCGCCGAGCCCGAGGGGATCCGACGTCCGTTCTTCGACGGCGGCGGCGGAACGATCCGGTCGCTGCTGGACCGTCACAGTGGCCGATTCGGCGTTCTCGACGGATTCGCCGAACAGGTCCGCGCCGTCGTCCCCGCCGCTGCGGGACGCGCCACCCTGCTCACCTCACGGGAGCGGGAACTGTTGACGGAGCTGCCGTCGTGGCGCACCGCCGAGCAGATCGCAGCGGACCTGTTCGTCTCGGTGAACACCGTCAAGACCCATCTGCGCGGGATCTACCGAAAGCTCGGGGTCCGGACCCGGCAGGAGGCCATCGCCGAGGCCCGAGTCCGGGGCCTGCTCTAGCGAAGTTCACCATCGACGGGTGAGGTCCGCCACATCGTGGTCCGGCAGGCTCGGACACGAGCAGCCGGATGACCACGGGAGGTGCGGCAGTGTCGCAGAGACCTCACGGCCGGGTCCGTTACGAGTTCCTGGTGCGCGGCACACTGTCGGCACGGGCACTGGCGGCGTTCCCCGAGCTGGCAGGTGTCGGAGCACCAGCGGGCCACACGCGCCTCACCGGCCCGGTGGACGGTGATCAGGAACTGCGCGCGATGCTCGCCCGGTTCGACGCCCTCGGTCTGACTGTGATCGAGATGCGGCGGCTGCCCGAGCCCTAGCCGACTCCGACGAAGCTGTTGTTCGTCGAACCCGTGATGTTGAGCCCGAAGGGACCACTCGGATCGGTGCCGGTGTTGCCGCCCGTGTCGACGCCGACGCCGGCGTCGTTCGCAGAGCCGGTGACGTTGATCGGGAACGGGAGGGAGCTGCCGCCACTCGTCTCGGCATCCGGATCGTCGGCGGTGGTGACCGCGCCGGTCAGGTCCGCACCGACTGCACCGGTGAGGTCCGCGCCGATCAGCTTGGCGCCGGACAGCCGCGCCCCGGTCAGTGTGGCGCCCGTCAGCTTGGCGCCGTTGAGATCCGCACTCGACAGATTGGCATTCTTGAGGTTCGCACCGGTCAGATCGGCACCGGACGCGAGGCCGAGGTAGAAGTTCGCCTGGGAGAGGTTCGCCCCCACCAACGTCGCGTCGGTCAGGTCCGCGCCTAGCAGATTGGCACCGGACAGATTCGCATGGGACAGGTCGACACCCGACAGGTTCGCGCCGGCGAGGTTGGCGCCCGCGCAGTCGGTGAAGGTTGTCTCCGTGGGATCCGACACAATCGTGCAGCCGCCGACGACCGTGTCGGCGGACGCCACCGGCGCCGATACGACCAGCCCGGCCAGGACGAGACCAGCGCCCGCGGCCGCGACGCCGAGCCTGGCCCGCACATGGTTACGCCTGCTGTTCAGTACCGACATGTCGATCTCGCTTCCCCAGTGAAACCCCCGATAGAGGGCTGAATCCGCCTAGACCGGCACACACTAACGAAACGGTCACGACCGCGGTGGATGTTTCGTAAAACAAGCGTCCAGGAAACGCTGATGACGGTCCGCGCGACACGCGGGCGAGTGCTGTGATCTCGCCGGGCGCCGGTCCGGCCGATCCGACCAGCGGGTAGACTGCCCTACATGCAGCGGGCGCTCCTTCTTAACTGCCGCGACGGGGTCTGATTTCAGACCGGCTCCCGTCGCGGGGTTCAGTCGCGCCGGTCGATTCACCTTTAGGACTACCCGTCCCCTCTATTTCGGAGATTCGTCAATGTCACCCGCCGACGCCTTTACTTCCGGATCGCGCACCATCACGCCGCCGTCCAAGCCCGCGCCCGCCGATCAGCCCGCCTGGAACACCCAGAAGAACTCCTCCATGCCGACCTACCGGTACCAGCCGTTCGCGGAGGAGGTCGAGCAGATCACGCTCGCCGACCGCACCTGGCCGGACAAGGTGATCGACCGCGCCCCCCAGTGGTGCGCCGTGGACCTGCGGGACGGCAATCAGGCACTGATCGACCCGATGAGCCCGGCCCGCAAGCGCCGCATGTTCGACCTGCTGGTCCGGATGGGTTACAAGGAGATCGAGGTCGGCTTCCCGTCGGCGAGCCAGACCGATTTCGATTTCGTCCGCGAGATCATCGAGGACAACGCCATCCCCGACGACGTCACCATCCAGGTGCTGACCCAGTCGCGGCCGGAACTGATCACCCGCACCTTCGAGGCATGCCAGGGCGCGAAGAGCGTCATCGTGCACTTCTACAACTCCACCTCGATCCTGCAGCGCCGGGTCGTGTTCCGCGCCGACAAGGACGCGATCAAGAAGATCGCCACCGACGCCGCGGTGCTGGTGCTCGAGGAGTCGAAGAAGTACCCGGACACGAACTGGCGCTGGGAGTACTCCCCCGAGTCCTACACCGGCACCGAGCTGTCGTACGCCAAGGAGGTGTGCGACGCGGTCACCGAGGTGCTGCAGCCGACCCCGGAGAACCCGGTCATCCTGAACCTGCCGGCGACCGTCGAGATGGCTACGCCGAACGTGTACGCCGACTCGATCGAGTGGATGCACCGCAACCTGGCCCGCCGCGACTCGGTCATCCTGTCGCTGCATCCGCACAACGACCGCGGCACCGGTGTCGCGGCCGCCGAGCTGGGCTACCAGGCCGGCGCGGACCGCATCGAGGGCTGCCTGTTCGGCAACGGTGAGCGCACCGGCAACGTCTGCCTGGTCACGCTCGGCCTGAACATGTTCACCCGCGGCGTGGACCCGCAGATCGACTTCTCGAACATCGACGAGATCCGCCGCACCGTCGAGTACTGCAACCAGCTGCCGGTGCACGAACGGCACCCGTACGGCGGCGACCTGGTCTACACCGCGTTCTCCGGCAGCCACCAGGACGCGATCAACAAGGGTCTCGACGACATGAAGTTCTCGGCGGACGCGCAGGACGCGGACATCGACGACATCGTGTGGCAGGTGCCCTACCTGCCGATCGACCCGAAGGACGTCGGTCGCACCTACGAGGCCGTCATCCGGGTGAACTCGCAGTCCGGCAAGGGCGGCGTCGCGTACATCATGAAGGCCGACCACGGCCTGCAGCTGCCCCGCCGCCTGCAGATCGAGTTCTCCCAGTCCGTCCAGAAGATCACCGACGGTGAGGGCGGTGAGGTCTCCCCGAAGGAGATGTGGGACGTCTTCCACGAGGAGTACCTGGCGCCGATCATCCCGCTGGAGCGGATGCGCCAGAAGGTGACCGCATCCGAGGAGGACGGTGGCACCGACGCCATCACCGCCGTGGTGAAGGTGGACGGCAAGGAGCAGGAAATCTCCGGCTCCGGCAACGGTCCGCTGGCCGCGTTCGTCGACGCGCTCTCCACCATCGGTTTCGACGTGCGGGTGCTCGACTACAACGAGCACGCGATGTCCGCCGGCGACGACGCCCAGGCCGCCGCCTACGTCGAGGCCGCGGTGACGCTGCCGGACGGCAGCACCAAGGTCGTCTGGGGCGTCGGAATCGCCACCTCGATCACCACCGCCTCGCTGCGCGCGGTCGTCTCCGCCGTCAACCGCGCTCACTGAGCTCCCCTGCCAACGACCGAAGGGCCGCTTGTTCGGATCAGCCGAACAAGCGGCCCTTCGGTCGTAGCCGGGGAGAGTGCCGCGTCAGCCCAGCAGTTTTGCCTTGGCGGCCGCGAACTCGTCGTCGCTGAGCACGCCGGCCTGGTGCAGCTCACCGAGCTGCTTGAGCTTGGCGATCATGTCGTCCTCCGCGGGCGCGGCCGGCGCAGGTGCGGCCGCCTGCTGGGCCGCGGCCTGCTGGGCGGCGGCCTGCTGGGCGGCGGCCTGCTGGGCGTACTGCTGCTGTTGGTACGCCTGCTCCTGCTGTTGCTGGTCCGAGTAGGCCTGCTGCTCCTGGTACTTGCGCTGCGCCCGCCGGTCCATCGCGTTGGTGGTGGCCCTGGCGGTGCCCGCGACCACCGCGGTCCGCGCGACGGTGCCGAGCAGTCCCGGACGCCCCACGCGCCCTGCCCTGAAAACCATTGCTCTTCCTTCCCTAGAGTGCGGCCTCGACCGCGGCGACGATGACGTCGTGTGGGATCTGGACGTGCAGCGCGACCTCGCCACCCGCCGCGCGGGCACTCGACACGAATTCGCGTGCCCACGTCTGCTCGTACACGATGATCGCGGCCGAACTGCCCGGATCCAGCGACTCCCGGACCACGTCGAGGTCCTCGTCGCTGATCAGTGCCTTCGCCTCGATCGACAGAATCTCCAGGCCCACGTCCTGCAGGTCCTCGTCGACGTCCACCTGGGTGATGTTGCCCGCCTCGTCCTTGTGGATGTAGACGAGGTCCAGAAGCGTCACGTAGCCACGTGACACCACGTTCTGCAGCGCCGCGACCGTCGCGGAATCCACCTTGGCGCCCGGAAACGCCAGCACGACCAGCTCGACCGGCCCGATGTTCACCGTCTCGTCCATGCGTCCACTCTCGTCCTGCAGGCCACCGGTGCGCATCACCCGCCGCGGATGAGGACCGATCTCACCTGCTGCGGATGAGGCGCAGGCCCCGGCCGGAGAGCGATCCTCTATCCAACAATCGAATCACTATCGTGAATTGGAGGCGTCCGATGAACTCTGCCGTCGACTCGTTCTGGGACTTCCTGTGGCTGATCCTCATCACGTTCGCCTTCGTGGCGTACCTGATGCTGCTCTTCGCGATCATCGGAGACATGTTCCGCGATCACAAGCTTTCGGGCTGGTGGAAGGCGGTGTGGGTGTTCTTCCTGATCTTCGTGCCATTCCTTACGGCGCTGATCTACCTGATCGCGCGCGGAGACGGCATGACCCAGCGCTCGCTGGCGGCCGCGCAGCACATGAAGACCGAACAGGACGCCTACATCAAATCCGTTGCCGGTAAATCACCGGCCGACCAGATCGCGGACGCCAAGGCGCTACTCGATTCCGGCACCATCACCGAGGCGGAGTTCACCGCGCTGAAGGGGAAGGCACTCGGCTAGCTGCCGGTCGTTTCCACACCGCTCCGGGCACCCCGCGTGGGTGCCCGGAGCGCTGTCGTTCGTGGCCGGGTGCGCCTCCCGCACCGGCACCGTGGGCTCGACCGATCGGGGCCGGTCACCCGCCGACGACGGCCGCCTGCGCGCGTACTGCCGAGAGGACCGCCCGGACCGCGGGACGTTCGGCGGCGGCGGGCCGGGTGGCGAGCTCGTAGATCCGTGCAGCGCGAACCCCGGTGAGGCGCTTGCTCACCAACCCGCGATGCGCGGGGACGTACCGCGGCATCAATGCGACACCGTGCCCGGCGAGCACGAGTTCCTCGATGACCCGGAAGTCGTTGATCCGCTGCACGACTCGCGGTTGCACCCCGGTGGCCGAGGCGACGGACTGCAACACGTCGTCGACCGGGAACCCGCCCCTCACACTGATCCAGTTCTCCTCGGCCAACTCCTCGAGCGCGACCTGTGGGCGGCCGGCGAGCGGGTGGTCCGGCGCGAGCACAAGGTCGATCGGTTCCCGCAGGAACGGTTCGAAACGCACTCGCGGGGAGACCAGTGCGGGCGCGCGTTCGTCGCGGTGGGTGACCACCACGTCGAAGTCCGCCAGCAATCGCGGGACCTCCGACGCGGGCTGGTCGACGTCCCGCGCGTCCACCTCGACCCCGAGGTTCGCGATCCGGGTCAGCACCCCCGGCAGCAACAGGGCGGCACCGGACGGGAACATCGCCAGCCGCACCCGGCCCCTCGGTGAACCTGCGTACGACGCCATCTCCTCGGTGGCACGGTCGAGCGCGGCCAGGACGTCGTCGGCGCGGAGGACGAGCGCACGACCGGCGTCCGTCAGGCGCAGGCGTCGGCCGTCCGGTTCCAGGATCGGCACTCCGGCCTCGCGGGCGAGCAGTTTGAGCTGTTGGGAGACCGCGGACGGGGTCAGCGAGAGCGCCGACGCGGTCGCGGCGACCGTGCCTCGGTCGGCCAGCTCCCGCAGTACCCGCAGCCGCACCACATCCATGTAGCAAAATTACATCGTTGGTGAACCAATATTCGATTGTCCTGATGTTTAGGTGACCGCACGATTGATCGCATGACCAACCGCGACCGCCTGCTCGGGATCCTCGTCGCTCTGCTGTGGGGCCTGAACTTCCTGGCGATCCGCGCGGGCCTCGATCACTTCCCGCCGTTCTTCTTCGTCGCCCTGCGATTTCTGGTGATCGCGATCCCGGTGGTGCTGTTCGTGCCGCGCCCCAACGTCCCGCTGCGCTGGCTGCTGCTCTACGGCACCGGATTCGGTGTACTGCAGTTCGCCTTCCTGTTCTGGGCGATGGACTCCGGCATGCCGACCGGCCTGGCGTCGCTGGTGCTGCAGGCCTCGGCACCGATGACAGTGCTGCTCGGCGCGCTGCTGCTGCGCGAACGGGTCGGCCGCAGGCAGGTGGTCGGCATCGTCGTCGCGGTCGGCGGCATGGTCGCGATCGGCTGGGACCGCTTCACCCACGCGAGCCTGCTCCCCCTGCTGCTGACCCTGTGCGGCGCGTTCGGCTGGGCCCTCGGCAACATCGGCAGCAGGCAGGCGGGCACCGCCGACCGCCGGGCAGGCACGGACACCGGGTCGCCGATGCGGCTGATGCTGTGGATGACGGTGATCCCGCCCCTGCCGATGCTGGCGCTCTCCGCCGTGATCGAGGGCCCGACCGCGGGATGGTCGGCACTCGGCTCGTCGCTGACCACCGACGGGTGGCCCGCACTGGCCGGACTGGCCTACGTCGTCGCGCTGGGCACCATCGTCGGGTCGGGATTGTGGACCGGGTTGATGAGCCGCTACCCGGCGTCGACGGTGGCCCCGTTCTCGCTGCTGGTACCGGTGGTCGGGATCGGCGCCGCCTGGCTGGTCCTCGACGAGCGACCCACCGCATTGGCCCTGGTCGGCGCGGTGGTGGTCGTCGGCGGCTGCCTGTTCGGCGTCACCCGTCCGCGCACCCCCCGACCGATCGGAACCCTGCCGGCCGTACCCGCCGGGGATCCGGCGACTGTGTCCGCCGGCGAGCCGGCAACTGTGGCACTGCCCACCCCGGCCCCGGCACGCTCCTGACCCGGCGACGTGGTGTGGAAAACTGCGCCCGTGGCAAGTAGCACTCGATTCTCCGCACGAGGACGCCTCGCACTGCGCGCGGCCGCGCTGGCGTCCTGGGCGTCGCAGAAGGCCGGACGGGGTAAGGGGTCGATGATCGGCGGGCTGATCGCCCTGAAGATCGACCCGACTCTGATGACGCAGCTGGGACGCGGCAAGCGGACCGTGCTGGTGACGGGCACCAACGGCAAGTCCACCACCACCCGGATGACCGCCGCGGCGCTCGCGACCGTGGGCACGGTCGCCACCCAGGCGGACGGTGCGAACATGGACGCCGGGATCGTCGCGGCCCTCAGCGTCGGCATCGACGCCGAACTCGCCGCCATCGAGGTGGACGAGCTGCACACCCCGCACGTCGCGGACGCGCTGGACCCGCAGGCGATCGTGCTGCTCAACCTCAGCCGCGACCAGCTGGACCGGGTCGGCGAGATCAACATGATCGAGCGTCGGCTGCGGGCCGGCCTCGCCGCGCACCCGAATGCGGTCGTGGTCGCGAACTGCGACGACGTGCTGGTCACCTCCGCCGCCTACGACAACCCGAACGTGGTGTGGGTGGCCGCGGGCTCCGGCTGGGCGAACGACGCCACCAGTTGTCCGCGCAGCGGCGAGCCGATCGTCTGGGACGCCGACGGCAACTGGCGCAGCACCGGTGCCGACTTCGCGCGGCCCACCCCGGACTGGTGGCTGGACGACGAAAACCTCTACGGGCCGGACGGTCTGGTCATCCCGATGTCGTTGACCCTGCCCGGGCGCGCGAACCGCGGCAACGCGGCACAGGCGGTGGCCGCGGCCGTCGCGCTGGGCGCCGATCCGACGGCCGCGGTCGCCGCGGCGGCGGGGGTGCGCGAGATCGCCGGACGGTACGCCGCCGTCCAGGTCGGCCCGCACTCGCTACGAATGCTGCTCGCCAAGAATCCCGCCGGCTGGCAGGAGGCGCTGTCGATGATCGACCCCACCGTGGACGGTCTCGTCATCGCGGTGAACGGCCAGGTGCCCGACGGCGAGGACCTGTCCTGGCTGTGGGACGTGCGCTTCGAGCACTTCGAAGGCGTCAAGGTCGTCGCATCCGGCGAGCGCGCCACCGACCTCGCGGTCCGGCTCACCTACGCCGGCGTCGAGCATTCCCTCGAACCGGATCCGTTGCGTGCCATCGCGTCCTGCCCGGCGGGCCGGGTCGAGGTGCTTGCCAACTACACCGCGTTCCGGGATCTGAACACCGCCGTCACGAAGGGAGCCGAGCATGTCTGAGTCGACCGTGCGGATCGGACTGGTGCTTCCCGACGTGATGGGCACCTACGGAGACGGCGGCAACGCGCTGATCCTCCGTCAGCGACTGCGGATGCGCGGGATCGACGTGGAGATCGTGGACATCACCCTGTCCGACCCGGTTCCCGAATCCCTCGACGTGTACACCCTTGGCGGAGCAGAGGATTCGGCGCAACGCCTGGCCACCCGGCACCTGCAGCGCTATCCCGGACTGCAGAAGGCGGCGGAGCGGGGCGCGCCGGTGCTGGCGATCTGTGCAGCGATCCAGGTCCTCGGGCACTGGTACGAGACCTCCGCAGGGGAGCGGGTCGAGGGCGTCTCGCTGCTCGACGTCACCACCTCCCCGCAGCAGACCCGTGCGATCGGCGAGGTGATCACCCGACCGCTGATCGATGGCCTGAGCCAGCCACTGACCGGGTTCGAGAACCACCGCGGCGGTACCGCGCTCGGCGCGGACGCCCGTCCGCTCGGGTCGGTCACCCACGGCGTCGGCAACGGGGTCGGCGACGGCTACGAGGGTGTGGTGCAAGGGTCGGTGATCAGCACCTACATGCACGGCCCTGCGCTCGCCCGCAACCCGGAACTGGCAGACCTGCTGCTGGCCCGCGCACTGGGCGTGGACTCGCTCGCGCCCCTGGACCTGCCGGAGGTCGACCGACTGCGGCGCGAGAGGCTCGCGGTCGGTCGCTGACCCTCTCCGACCGGTGTAGCTTCCGAGGTACACCCACCTCGATCCAGGGAGGGGACATGCCCGTTTCGGAGCCGTGGCCGCTGATTCACGCCGAACGCGCCGCGCTGGCGGACGATCTCGCCGACCTCACCGACGACCAGTGGTCCTCGCCCTCGCTGTGCACGCAGTGGTCGGTGTGGGAGACCCTCGGCCACATGACGGCAACGGCGAAGATGACACCGTTGAGGTTCGTGACCAAGATGGTGGGAACGGGCCTGCGTTTCGAGACGTTCGCCGCCAAGAACGTCGCCGCCGAGACCCGCGGGACCCCGGCCGACACGTTGGCCGAGTTCCGTTCCGTGCTCACGTCCACCTCTGCCCCGCCGGGACCGGTGGACTCGTGGCTCGGTGAGACGATCGTCCACGCCGAGGACATCCGTCGCCCCCTCGCCATCGGCCACACGTATCCGATGGACGCACTGGTGCGAGTCGCCGACTTCTACAAGGGATCGAACCTGCTGATCGGCACGAAGAACCGGATCGAGGGCCTGTCGCTGCGGGCGACGGACACCGCCTGGACGATCGGTTCGGGCCCCGAGGTGGCGGGACCGATGCTGGACCTGCTGATGGCGATGACGGGACGCGCAGCCGGCCTCGACGGACTCACCGGCGAGGGCGTGGGCACCCTCCGGGAACGCCTGTAGCGCGCCGCGCCCCTTCGTGGACCGCCCCCAGACAGGGGTTCGGCCGAGAACGTAGCGATAAATCGCGCTCCCGGCCGGATCTCTGCTTCTCAAGGTTGTTCGAGCCGTTACCAGTTCGCTTTTTCCTTGATCCGCAACACTCACGGTACGCCCGGCCCTGCACCCCACGCAATAGTGTTGACCAGGCGATTTCGGCCGAATTCGAGCATGTCACCGTAAACCCCGTACCCGCCCGACACGGGACGGGTACGGGGCACGGACGCCGCTACTCGGCGGGCGGCTGCACGATCAGGAACCGGGCCCCGAGCGGGTCGGTCACCGTGGCCAGCCGGCCGTACGGGCTGTCCTCGGCCGGTCGCTCGACGCTGCCGCCGAGTTCGACGACCCTCGCCACCGCGGCGTCGGTGTCCTCGACCCCGAGGTAGAACTGCCAGAACGACGGCACCCCTTCGGGCAGGAAACCGGAGGCGTCCATGACACCCGCGATCTCGCCGCCGTTCAGCCTGGCCTGCGAGTACCGGAAGTCATCGGTGTCCGACAGCGTCGCGTACTCCCACCCGAAGACCTCCGAGTAGAACGGCAGCGCGGCGCGGTAGTCACGGGACATGGTCTCGAACCAGGCGGGTGTGCCGGGCTCGCCCCACCGCCCGTACCCGGGATGCCGGTCGGGCTGCCAGACCCCGACGACGGCCCCGGCCGGATCGCTGAGGACGGCCATGGTGCCCTGGTCCCCGACCTGCATCGCGGGCATCATCACCTGACCGCCCGCGGCGGACGCCTTCTCCACGGTGGCGGCCGCGTCCGCGGACTCGAGGTACACGGTCCACACGTCACCGTAGGGATCGTCCGGCCCCTGCTTCATCATGCCCGCGACCGGTTGGCCGTCCTTGCTGAAGATGGCGTACCCACCGTACTGAGGATCGGCGTTGGTGTCGCAGGCCCAGCCGAAAAGGCCGGCGTAGAACGGGACCGCCCGCGACGGGCCGGAGGTGAACAGGTCGACCCAACACGGGGCGCCGACCAGTGATTGACGTTGGGGCACAACGGACTCCTATCGCAAAAGAACTGCCGAGGACTGGTGCATCCCCAACCTACGCGCACACCCCGATATGTTCCGGGCGCCGCGGTCAGCACTCGTTCGGGGCAGGCTCCCCGCGCAGTCTCGCGTCGATCCAGTCGAACGCCCCCGAGTTCCCGGTGATCTCACCGACCACATGCTCACCCGGTACCTGCCGGTACACGGCGCTGACCCCCTTCGCGCACTGTTCGTCGTACAGGTTGCGTGCGCCGAGTGCCGGGATCCAGAACTCCTGACCGCCGTTGTAGATGTACAGCGGAGCACCGGCTGTGTGGTCGGCCATCTTCGTGATGTCGTAGATCTCGTGTGCGACAGGTGAATCCAGTGCCTTCTTCACATTGGCCAACGCCTCGGCCGGAACACCGGGAATGCCGGCGAGGGCGAGCACCCCGACGCACTGGTCCTTGAGCCCCGAGACGCCCAGCTGCTGCCCCAAACTGTTTGCGAGGGTGAGGATCTGCACCCGTTCGCGGGAGACCCCGAACAACGCGGCCAGGAACAGTCCCCCGGCGAGGTTGCCGTTCATGGTGCGGCCGAGCATCTCGAAGTCCGCGGGCACCCCGCCCATCGCGGCTCCTGCGATGTCGGACTTCAGTTCCGGTGCGTACGAGTCGATCAGCTTGACCGCACCGTGTGTGGCGATCGAACCGCCCGAGTACCCCATCATCGCCAGCTTGCTGGTGCCGAACTCCGCGGGGTAGAGGGTGCGCATGCCGCGGATCGTGTCCAGGATCGCGTGCCCGGCCACGAACGGTTCCCCGTACGCCATCCGTGGGCCCTCGTGGTCCGGAATGAGCACCGCGTAGCCCCGTTCCTCGGCCTTCGAGGTGACGGGGCGCAGCAACTCGAACGGGTTCGTCGACGGGGTGATGCCGTGGGCGAGGGTGTGCGCCGGGGTGCACGCCCTGCCGAGACCGTTGATCGGGACGTTGTTCACCAGCACCGGCCGCGGCCCGGGACCGGCCCACGGGGTTGCCGGGACGACAAGGGTGGCGGTCGCGAAGGACGCCTCGCCTAGCGCATCGGTTGTCTTGACCTTGAACTGGCGAACCTCCCGCACCGGACCACGCAGGAACTGCCGGGCCACCGTGGTCACGTCACGTGTCTCGATGACCTCGCCGTTCGCCATGCCGGGCAGACCGGGCGGGTACTCGTCGAAGAACGGTTCCCCGAGCGGCGCCGGCAGCATCTCCAGGCGCAGCGTCTCCAGACCCGGCGGGTCGAGGTCGGGCTCGGGGATGATCGAGCCGACCACCGGCGGCAGCACGGAACCCAGCGGAGACCGGGCCACCGACGCCGTCCCCAGCGAGCCGGTGATGAGGGTGGTGCCGTTGAGCAGCGTGCCGTCCGAACCGGTCCCGTCGGTCAGCGATCCGGTGCCGACCGATCCCTCGCCGCCCGCGCTGCCGCTGGACTGTGCCGCGGCCGTCGTGGCACCGCCACCGACCGCCACCGCCAGCGCCACCGCGGTGACCCACATTCGAACCCAGAAACCCCCGTGCTGGATACGCATGGCGGGCACGCTAGCACCGGCCCGATGCCCTGTCGCGGCGGAGCAGGATCACGGAACCCGCGTCGACACTTAGGTTTTCGAACTTACGAGGAGGACGGTGGACCCGATTCGTCCGAATCGTCGGGCACCGGTGCCGACACGAAAGAACCGCGGCCACCCGGAAGGGCGACCGCGGTTCTCGGCGTTCGGCGGGTGGCGTCAGGAGACGGCGACCGGCTCCTTCGGGCCGTTCGGAACGACGCTCTTGATCACCTCGGGCTTGATCTCTTCATCCTCCGAATCAGATTCGGCGACAATGGGTTCGGAGATGTTCTGCGGTTCCTGCGCGTAGTGGAAGTGCGGTCGGCGGTGGCCGAGGAAGGAGCCGAACCACGACATCACCGCGACGTATCGGTTCCGGAAACCGACCAGGTACACCATGTGCACGGCCAGCCACAGGACCCACGCGACGAACCCGGTGAGCTCGATGCTCTTGACCTTGGTCACGGCGCGGAAGCGGTTGATGATCGCCATGCTGCCCTTGTCACGGAACTTGAACGGGGTGCCGCGCTTGGTCTTGCCGAGGATGGTCCGCGCAACGTGGCGACCGCCCTGCATCGCGACCGGCGACTGGCCGGGCAGGTTGTTCAGCGAGGTCATGTCGCCCACGGCGAAGATGTCGGCGCGACCACCGACGGTGAGGTCGGGGTTGACCAGCAGTCGGCCCGCGCGGTCCGTCTCGCAGCCGGTGCGCTCGGCGAGGACCGCCGCGAAGTCGTTGGCCTGCACGCCCGCCGACCAGATGACCGTCTCGGCGGTGCGCCGGACGCCCTCCTGCTCGCCGTGCGCCTTGAACGTCGCGCCGTGCTCGTCGATGTCGGTGACGAGGGTGTTCAGCACGACCTCGACGCCGGCCTTCTCCAGCGACGCCTTGGTGTACTCGCTGAGCTTGCCGCCATAGGCCGGCATCGCGACACCCGCGCCCTCGACGAGGGTGACGGTGACGTCCTCGGCGGTGATCCCGCGAATCGACTGCTCGAAGTAGCGGCCGGCGAGCTCCTTGATCTGACCCGCGAGCTCGACACCGGTGGCGCCTGCACCGATCACGATGAAGCTGAGCAGGTTCTTCGCGCGCTCGGCGTCGGAGGTGGTGTGCGCCTCCTCGAAGCAGCGCACGATCTGGGCGCGCAGTCGCTCGGCGTCGTCGACGGTCTTGAGCGCGAAGGTGACCTTTGCGAACTCGTCCCGTCCGAAGTACGACTGCCGGGCGCCGGTGGCGGCGACCAGCGAGTCGTAGCCGAGGGTGTGCCGCTGGCCTGCGGCCTCGTAGACGAGCTCCTTGGCCTCGGCGTCCACGTCGACGACACGACCGAGCCGGACGTCCGCCTTCGGGTACTTGGCGAGGATCGCGCGCACCGACGGCGCGATCTCTCCCGCGGCGAGGACACCGGTCGCCACCTGGTACAGCAGGGGCTGGAACAGGTGCTCGGTGGTCTCGGAGATCAGCACGAAGGGCTTGCCGGCCTTGGCCAACTTCTTCGCGGTGGCGAGCGCGCCGAAGCCCGACCCCACGATGACGACCTCGGTCTTGTCCTTCACTGCCTCACCCACGGAAACCTCCTACTGAATCAACGCTGAATCAGACGTATGAGAGCCACGCTAAGTATTTACGGCGTCATCTCGCCACTGTCGTGGACTATTCGCAATTCAGTTATCGCGTTTGCTCATAAGTAGGATGTCTCCATGGACTTCCGGCAGCTCCGCTACTTCCTGGCGGTGAGCGAGGAGCTGAGCTTCAGCCGCGCCGCAGAGAAGTGCTTCATCTCGCAGTCCGCGATCAGTCACCAGGTCAGCAAGCTCGAGCACGAGCTGGGTGTCTCGCTGTTCGACCGGTCCACCCGGGTGGTGCGGCTGACGGCCGCGGGAGCCCGGCTGGTGCCGATCGCCCAGCAGGTGCTCAGCCTCGAGACCCAGGCCCATGCCGTCGTCAAGGAGCCACGCAACCGGGTCCGGATCACCGCGAACATGACGTTCGCGCCGCAGAGCCTCGACGCGATCGCCGGTGTCCGCGGCAGGCACCCGGACCTGGACATCGAGTTCGTGATCAAGAGTTTCGCGGAGCGCGTCGACGCCGTCGCGTCCGGGGACGCGGACATCGCACTCATCCGCGGTGCCGTCGACCGCCCAGGCCTCGTGACCGTCCAGCTCGGCGTCGAGGACCTCCTCATCGTCACCTCGAGCCAGCACCCGCTCTCGGCGTTCTCCACCGTCGAACTCGGCGAACTCGCCCCGTACCCCCTGCTTCTGCCGCCCCGGCACAGTCAGGTCCTGATCCACAGCGTCATCGAGGACGCGTTCGTGGAGGTCGGGCGCCGGGTCCAGTTCGGGCCGCCCATCGCCCGCGACCACACCGCCACCCTCGACGTGATCACGAACCCACGGGCATGGACCGTGCTCTACGCCAGCACGGTCACCGACAACACACCCCGCACAGGACTGCGCGTCATGCGCGAAGCCGGGAACCGACTGCGGGTACCCGTATGCGGCGTGGTGCGCAGCGATGCCACCGATTCGCCCGCGATGGCCGACCTCGTGAGCTCGTTGCGGCAGAGCATCAAACCCGGCGGCACCCACGGTCCCGCGCTCCCCGACCCGGAGGAACCCGGACTGTAGTGAAGCCATCGGCGGTCGTGGCCCCTGGCGATGAGTTCGGGGCGCTGGAAGGGTCGAACCTGTCGGGGGGATCCGGGGGCACGACCACGAAGGAGATCGCCATGAACCTGCCGAGGATCGGGACCCACGACGAATGGCTGGCCGCCCGCACCGAACTTCTCACCAGGGAGAAGGAGCTGACCCGGCAGCGGGACGCCCTCAACACCGCGCGCCGGAACCTGCCGATGGTCGCGGTGGAGAAGGACTACGTCCTGCACGGCCCCACCGGCCCGGTGCGGCTGCTCGACCTGTTCGACGGCCTGCGACAGCTGATCGTCTATCACTTCATGTTCGACCCGTCCTGGGACGAGGGCTGTCCCAGCTGTACCGCGGGCACCGACGAGTTGTCGCAGGGATTCCTCGAGCACCTGCGTGCACGCGACACCGCCTACGCCATGGTGTCGCGCGCACCGCTGGAGAAGTTGCAGCGCTGGCAGGCCGAGCGCGGTTGGGACCTGCCGTGGTACTCGTCCCACGGGTCGGATTTCAACTACGACTTCGGGGTGACGATCGACGAGTCGGTCACCCCCGCCCGGTACAACTACCGCAGCCGCGCCGAGTTCGAGGCGATGGGTAGCGACTTCTTCGACTACGAGCAGCCGTTCGAGATGCCGGGCCGCAGCTGCTTCCTGCGCGTCGACGACCGGGTGTTCCACACCTATTCGCAGTACGCACGCGGTCTGGAGTCGACGGGCGGCTCGTACTACTTCCTCGACCTCACCGCCCTCGGCCGACAGGAGGAGTGGGAGGAACCGAAGGGACGCAGCGACACGACACACGGTGCCCGGCCGGACTTCACGTCCTGACCGGGCACCGCGTCACATCGTGCGACGTCCCGACAGGGCCCGCCCGAGCGTCAACTCGTCGGCGAACTCGAGATCACCACCCATCGGCAGTCCCGACGCGAGCCGGGTGACGGTCAGTCCCGGGAAGTCGCGCAGCATCCGCACCAGATAGGTCGCGGTCGCCTCCCCCTCGGTGTTCGGATCGGTCGCGATGATCACCTCCGCGACGTCCACCCCGTCCTCCTGATTTCCGATGCGCGCCAGCAACTCCCGAATGCGGAGCTGATCGGGGCCGACACCGCTGAGCGGATCCAGCGCGCCGCCGAGCACGTGGTAGCGACCGCGGAACTCACGGGTCCGCTCGATCGCCTGCACGTCCTTCGGCTCCTCCACCACGCAGATGACGGTGCGGTCGCGGCGGTCGTCGGAACAGATCCGGCACTTCTCCTTGTCGGACACCGTCCCGCAGACGACGCAGAACTGCACGCCGTCCCGCACCCGCTGCAGCGCGTTCTGCAACCGCTCGATCTCCGGGGGCTCGACGCCGAGCAGGTGGAACGCGATCCGCTGCGCGCTCTTCGGCCCGATTCCCGGCAGCTTGCCGAGCTCGTCGATCAGATCCTGGACCGGACCCTCGTACACGCTCCGCCTCGCTAGAAGGGAAGTCCGGGCAGGCCGCCCGCCAGCGGACCGAGCTTGCCGGCCGCGATCTCCTGTGCCTTGGCCGACGCGTCCGCGATCGCGCCGATCACCAGGTCCTGCAGGGTCTCGACGTCCTCGGGGTCGACGACCTTCGGGTCGATGGCCAGGGCCACCACCTCGCCGGTGCCCTTCACCGTCGCCGTCACCAGGCCGCCACCGGCCTGCCCGGTGACCTCCGCCTGGGCGATCTCGGCCTGAGCGGCCATGAGCTGTTGCTGCATCTGCTGCGCCTGGGCGATGAGCTGCTGCATGTCGGGTTGTCCACCGGGTTGCACGTTGCGGTCCTCTCTGCGCGTGTTTGCACGCCAGCGTAGACGCACCCGGCTACGGTGGGCGCGTGCGAGCGACGTCACGGCCTCGCGGCCCGCGCGCCGCCAGGGTTCCCCTCACCCGGCTGGGCGCTCTTGCCGCCGTCACGCTCACCGTCGCCCTGACCGGCTGCACCATCCCCACCGACGGCGCCGTCACGGCCGGCGAGCCGGGCACCACCACCGCGCCACGCCCGGAGGGCGCCGACGAGCAGCACGCCTCCGCCACCCCGCTGACCGGAAAGACCGTGTTCCTCGACCCCGGGCACAGTGGATCGCACGACTCCGCGATCACCGCCCAGGTCCCGACCGGTCGCGGCGACACGAAGGACTGCCAGACCACCGGCACCGCAACCGCCGACGGCTACCCGGAACACACCTTCACCTGGGAGGTGGTCGGGTTGATGCGCACCGAACTCGAAGCACTGGGCGCCAGGGTGATGCTCAGCCGGTCGGACGACACCTCCGTCGGCAGTTGCGTCGACGAGCGGGCGGCGGCCGCGAACGCGTCCTCCGCCGACGCCGTCGTCGCGGTGCACGCGGACGGCGCCGAGCCCGGCCAGCACGGATTCCACGTCTGCTACTCGGCGCCGCCGCTCAACGACACGCAGGCCGGACCGTCGGTGACGTTCGCGACGACGATGCGCGACGCGCTGGTCGACGAGGGCCTGGCCCCGTCGACCTACACCGGCACCCAGGGCCTGCAGGCCCGCGCCGACCTCGCCGGGCTGAACCTGTCGGAACGGCCGTCGATCCTGGTGGAACTGGGCAACATGCGCAGCCCCGGCGAGGCCCGGCAAATGACCGACGACGCCGGCCGGGCCCGCTATGCGCAGGCCGTGGTGCGCGGCGTCGTCGTGTATCTGGGGAGCACCTCCTGATCCCGCTGGGGATCGGGAGGCCCGCCCACCGTCCTAGCCCAGTTCGCGGGCCAGCTTCTCGAGAACCGCGGCCTGAATCTTCTTGAGCCCCAGCGGGGCGAAAATCTTCTCGAAGAAGCCGCCGACGCCGCCGGCACCGTTCCACGTCGTTGTGGTCGTGACCGTCGACCCGGACCCGTGCGGGGTCACGGTCCAGGTGGTGACCATGCTGGAGTTCGCATCCGACTCGGTGACGGTGTCACCGGCCACGGTGATCGCGGCCTTGACGTTGCGCGTGCGCTTCTCGGTCGCCTTGAGCGCCCACTGCACCACGGTCCCCGCGCCCTGCCCGCCCTCGAGCACCCGGTAGTCGGAGTAGTGCTCGGTCAGGATGCGCGGGCGCACGGTCTGGTAATCCGCAATCGCGGCGAGCGCCGCCTCGGGAGCCGCCCCGACCTCGACCGAACTGCTGGCACTGACCTGTCCCACCGGGCACTCCTCACTCCTGACGGGTCGGCCGGACGCCTGCCCCGTGTACGGCCCATCGTGCCTGCTCCGAGGCGTGTCCGGCCACCCCCTTGGGAACCCTGTGCCTCGTATCACAGGGCGCCCACCGTCGGATTCCCGGGCACCGATTCCGCGACGCGTCGGCCACCTTCCGTCGCCGGAACCCCCATCAGGGGATAGCGTCGAAGGGTGGCAGTCACTTCCAGTGCATTCCGCAGGCGCTCGGACCGACGATCGACCACTCCGCTCGAGATCGGGCCACAGGCCCACAGAGTGGGGGTCGACCGTCTGTTGGCGAGCTATCACGCCATCCCGCCCTCCGCGACGGTGCGCCTCGCGAAGAAGACGTCGAACCTCTTCCGGGCCCGGGCGAAGACGAACGCCCCGGGCCTCGACGTGTCGGGCCTGTCCGGGGTCGTCTCGGTCGACCCGGTCGCCCGGACCGCCGACGTCGCCGGAATGTGCACCTACGAAGACCTCGTGGCCGCGACACTGCCGTACGGGTTGGCGCCACTGGTGGTACCGCAGCTCAAGACGATCACGCTGGGCGGAGCGGTGACCGGGCTCGGCATCGAGTCCACCTCGTTCCGCAACGGCCTGCCGCACGAGTCGGTGCTCGAGATCGACGTCCTGACCGGCAGCGGCGAGATCGTCGAGGCGACCCCGGACGGCGACCACGCCGACCTGTTCTACGGGTTCCCGAACTCGTACGGCACCCTCGGCTACTCGACCCGACTGCGAATCCAACTCGAGACCGTCAAACCCTATGTGGCACTCCGGCACCTACGATTCGACGACGTCGAGTCCCTGCAAGCGACCATGGACACGATCGCCCGCACCCGGACCCACGACGGCGTCGCGGTGGACTACCTCGACGGCGTCGTGTTCTCGGCGACCGAGTCCTACCTGACGCTCGGCACCCAGACCGACGAGCCCGGCCCGGTGTCCGACTACACCGGCATGGACATCTACTACCGGTCCATCCAGCACGAGTCGGTCAACCACCCGAAGACCGACCGGCTGACCATCCACGACTACCTGTGGCGATGGGACACCGACTGGTTCTGGTGCTCACGGGCCTTCGGGACGCAGAACCCGAAGATCCGGCGCTGGTGGCCGAAACGCTGGCTCCGCAGCAGCTTCTACTGGAAGCTGATCGGCCTGGACCAGAAGTACGACATCGGCGACCGGCTCGAGAAGCGCAAGGGCCTGCCCCCACGCGAGCGGGTGGTCCAGGACGTCGAGGTGCCGATCGAGCGGACCGCGGATTTCGTCCACTGGTTCCTGCGAGAGGTCCCGATCGAACCGATCTGGTTGTGCCCGTTGCGGTTGCGTGAACCCGCGCCTCCCGGCGCGGCCGCGGATCGGCCGTGGCCGCTGTACCCCCTCGAACCCAAGCGGACCTATGTCAACATCGGGTTCTGGTCGTCCGTGCCGATCGTCGCGGGAGAACCGGAAGGCGCGACCAACCGGCTGATCGAGCGCACCGTGACCGAGTTCGACGGCCACAAGTCGCTGTACTCGGACGCCTACTACTCGAAGGACGAGTTCACCGCGCTCTACGGCGGCGAACGCTACGACGGATTGAAGAAGAAGTACGACCCGGACTCACGTTTACTGGACCTGTATTCGAAGGCGGTGCAACGCAAATGACCATGTTCAAGGAGCCGAGGACCACAGCCCGAGCGCACGGAATCGAGGGCGGCAAGTTGTCGATCGCCGAGATCCTCGAGATCGTCGTCGGCAAGGATCTGCCGGTGTACTTCACTGCGTACGACGGCAGTTCGCTCGGATCCCCGGATGCGCAGTTCCACCTGAACCTGCGCTCGCCCCGAGGCACCACCTATCTCGTGACCGCCCCCGGCGACCTGGGCCTGGCCCGCGCCTACATCTCCGGTGACCTCGAGGTCACCGGCTCCCATCCCGGGAACCCGTACGAGGTCCTGCGGGTGCTCGGCGAGCAACTGCACTTCAGCCGGCCGTCGCCCCGCGAACTGGCCCTGATCACCCGATCCCTCGGCTGGGACGTGCTCAAGCCCATCGCTCCCCCGCCCCAGGAGTCGCTGCCGCGGTGGCGGCGCATCGCGGAGGGTCTGCGCCACTCGAAGACACGGGACGCCGAGTCGATCCACCACCACTACGACGTCTCGAACGCCTTCTACGAGAAGGTCCTCGGCCCGTCGATGACGTACACCTGTGCGGCCTACGAGTCCGACGACCAGTCGCTCGAGGACGCGCAGGAGAACAAGTACCGCCTCGTCTTCGAGAAGCTGAACCTGAAGAAGGGCGACCGCCTCCTCGACATCGGTTGCGGCTGGGGCGGAATGGTCCGCTACGCCGCCCGCCGCGGCGTGAAGGTGATCGGCGCGACGCTGTCCGCCGAGCAGGCCGAGTGGGCGCAGCAGGCGATCGCCGAGGAGGGCCTGTCGGATCTGGCCGAGGTCCGGCACTCCGACTACCGCGACATCGCCGAGACCGGGTTCGACGCGGTGTCGTCGATCGGCCTGACCGAGCACATCGGCGTGCACAACTACCCGTCGTACTTCGGGTTCATCAAGTCGAAGCTGCGTGACGGTGGGCTGATGCTCAACCACTGCATCACCCGCCCCGACAACAAGCACACCGCGCGCGCCGGTGGCTTCATCGATCGCTACGTCTTCCCCGACGGCGAGCTGACCGGCTCGGGACGGATCATCACCGAGATCCAGGACATCGGGCTCGAGGTGCGCCACGAGGAGAACCTCCGTGAGTCCTACGCCCTGACCCTCGCCGGATGGTGCCGCAATCTCGAGGCCAACTGGGACGACTGCGTCGCCGAGGTCGGCGAGGGCACCGCCAAGGTGTGGGGCCTGTACATGGCCGGCTCGCAACTCGGATTCGAGCGCAACGTCATTCAGTTGCACCAGGTCCTCGCCGTCAAGCTGCCCCGGAGCGGCAAGGCGGACCTGCCCCTGCGTCCGTGGTGGAAGGCCTAGGCAGCTCCGCTGCTCGTGCGCGGTTTGCGGGTCCAGGGACCCGCAAAC